>NZ_JAUBPE010000118.1:0-13999 GCF_036700565.1 Microcoleus pseudofavosus SVA1_A4 | reverse complement strand
CTTGGTCTGCCTGATTTTTTTTGAAAAACTTTTTCTGCGCATGACTATTTTTACCATCTCTTTGAATGTCTCTTGATGTAGTCCACAGTACCGTTTAAAGTCGGCGGGGTTTAACTTTTGTACTTGTTCGTAATTCATCTTAGGGGAGCTAATTATTTCTTTTATTTTACCTAGAACGAGCGCACTTTCGCAAGAGGTCTATTACATAGTCGCATTCAAACTAACGAAGACTGTTGGATTATCCTTACCTATTTGTATCTGAAGCGAAAGCACCTCAATGTCTCAATTTCAGACAGGTTTATTCCGGGACAGATTTGTGTTGTTAGTTCCCTTGATTTTGGGATTAAGGAGCGGACTTTTAACTCCTTTGTTGTACGTTGTCGTGGTGATGGTTTTCAACCTCCTCTTTGCGATTTCACTGTTATGCAAAATAAAGCCTGTGTCGATTCAGAAACAGATATATTCATGCCTATCTGGCCCCAACCTGGTCTTATACCGAGGCGCTCGGAACGAGGCAGTACAATTGAAAATATTGTTTTCAAAGGTGACGAAATAAATTTGTCTGAATCGTTTCGTTCTCCTGAATTTAAGCAACAACTAGAAAAACGGGGTGTCAAACTCAGAATTAATGGCAAACCTGAAAGTGGACCTGTAATGTGGCATGACTACAGCACCGATGATTTAGTTTTAGCTGTGCGCGATCTCACTGAAAAAGATGCTTTAGTCAAACCAGCTAGTAAACTGGTTAATGCTTGGATAGCGGGAGTACCAGCTTTACTCGGACCTGAGCCAGCCTTCCGCGAACAGAGACAATCAGACCTTGATTATATCGAAGTGAAAACACCTCAAGAAGTATTTGAGGCAGTTAAACTGTTTAAGTCACAGCCTGAACTTTATCAACAAATGGTAGCCAACGGGCACAAGCGCGCTGAAGATTTCACCACAGAAAAAATGATTCAGCGATGGTATGAATTCCTTGCAGGCCCAGTAGCCGATGGGTACAAGCGCTGGAGCAAAAGAACGCAGGTTAGCCGCATCGCAGAGTTTTCTCTCAGGAGCATTCAGCATAAAATAGCTGGTAGAAAAGCGGCTTACAACCGCCAGCACGGGTATCGTCCGATATGGGGTATACATACCTAATTCTGTTACAGCGTAGCAATTGCCGATCGAGTTGTGTAGAAAAGGCGATCGGCATGAGGTACTTCTCCTCCAGCATCAAGGGCAGATACACCGCACGCACTGCGTCTAAAAGTTGCTTGAACTTGAGTTCGATGATGAAATAGACGGCAATTGTCCATATATTCACAGAAATAGAGGGAATATGAAGACCAGCTATCTGGTGATTTGAGCAAATTCTCGTTTTAGACCGACAACGGTCAAGAAATAGACGGAACGTTGCCATCTATTCAGGAAAATAGCTGTATCAGGACTTACGCACTCCGACAAAGAAACCGGGTTTTTTACCGAATTTGCGGTGTGTAACGCGTCTTTTCGTAAAAAAACCCGGTTTCTGGGCCCCCTATGTAAGCCCTATGTATTCTACGGATAAGCTTTCCGTATATTCACTGAAATTTAGTAAATCACTTGCAAGTTTTCTTTCTATTTGGTAGAGTCCGTAGATAAATGGAGCAAGTCAGCCTAATTAATAGTTAGCCCTCTGAGTTATCTGTTGGGGGGCAGTTGGGAAGTTACTGATGGGATGCGACACGTTGAATAATCGTAAGCTCTCAGTTAAAGCTTAGTTAAGCTGCCGCGCATTTAAATTGTATATTCAGGGCGGGCGGGACGCCCACCCCACAAGAGTTTGATTGTTTTTTAACATACAATTTAAATGCAGAACAGCTTATGAGAGTAATAGTGAAGCACTCAGCATTGTAAAAGTTTAAAAATTACTGAGGACATTGCCGAATTACCGAAGCTAAAATTGTTCGCTAAAGCCCCCACTCATCATGTACAGCAACGAGCTTAACTCTGAACAAAACGAGATCGCTAGCCATATAGAAGGCGCAATTTTGGTACTTGCTCCGGTTGGTACAGGCAAAACTCGTGTTTTAGCAGAGCGAGTTCTGTGTGCAATCAATCGGGGCATCTCTCCTCAACGCATTCTCTGTCTGACATTTACCAATCGAGCCGCCAAAGAAATGAGTGAGCGGCTATCTCGATATTGCCCAGATCAATTAAAACATCTGACAATCAAGACTTTTCATGGTTTATGTGCTTCCATACTACGAGTTGAGGCTCGTCAGTTTGGACTGCCAGCAGATTTCGTGATTTATGACGATGCCGACTGTATTGAACTGGTCAAGGAAGTTTTCGATAAATCGAACGATCGGGATGCCAAGGAGTTGTTCTTTAAGTTAGCTAATTGCAAAGTGCAGGCTGAAGATCGCCAGTTATCGCTGAATAATCTAGTCGAAAATCTATATGCCCCATTAGGTCATAACTATGCCCAACGTGCTGCTCAGTATCAAAGTATCCTTCAAAAGCGTCACGCCTTAGACTTTGCCGATCTCGTTTTTTATATTCGGGTCATGTTAGAGCATGAACTAGAGATTAGCCAACGTTGGGCAGATAAGTTTGATTTTGTTCAAGTTGACGAAGTTCAAGACACCCATTTGTCGGAGTACGGCATCGTTAAGCACTTGGCAGCTAACAGCGGCAATCTGGCAATGATTGGGGATTTGGATCAGACTATTTATGAGTGGAGAGGGTCAGAACCCGATCGCGTAATTAAGCAATTCAATCGTGATTTCAACCCTACAAAGTATTCTTTAGCTTGGAACTATCGAGCAACGAAAACCCTTCTCAATGCGGCTTCTGGGTTTGCAGATTCATTTGAACACCGACAAACAAAAATCACACCTGCGCCTGAATCAGAAGTCGGTGAGTTGATTCAAGTCCATTTAGCAAATAATGAACGAGCAGAGGCAGAGTGGATTGGTAAACAAATCCAGCAGCTAGCAGGCAATCAAACGGATTTTGTCTACAGCCGAGTCGCAGTTCTTGCCCGCAGTCATAAACGCACAGAAGTTGTGAGTCGGACATTGGAGCGCATGGGCATTCCTTGCGTCACGGTTGAACGATTCCAATTTTTCATGCGGCAGGAAGTAAAAGACGCTCTGGCTTACCTGCGTCTCATTCTCAACCCTTTTGATGCAGGGGCAATGCGTCGGATGCTACTCCGCCCAAATCGTGGGATCGGTGATGCGACAATAAAAAATGTAATAGAGTCAGGAAAGGATTGCGGTTTGAGCTTAACGGACATGGTATCAAACCGGACTTTTATAGATGGAGATCCTTTCAGTGAACTGTTAAAAGCCTATTCATCTGGAGTAGTAACGGTTTTTGATGTAGAGACAACAGGGTTTTCAGTGAGCCAAGATCAGGTGGTCGAAATAGCTGCAATTTGCCTAGTTGGAGGAAAACCACAGGCTGAGTTTCACGCTTACATTGCAAATACCGTTAGTGTGGGTGACTCAGAACGAATACATGGACATAGCGATCGCTTTTTGGCAGAAAATGGTAGATATGCGAAAGATGTTTTCGGCGAGTTCTTCGAGTTTGTTGGGGATTCTCTGCTGATTGGGCATAATGTAGGCTTTGACATCAAGATGGTGACTGCCCAATCTCAAAAAGTTGGTATTACTGCTCGGAAACTGCAATGGGAAGACACATTAGAGCTAGCAAATCGCTTTATTGAGTCTGAGCGTTACAGTTTGGAAATATTAGCAGATCGTTTTAATCTTGCACATTTGCCTAGCCACAAGGCAATGGATGATGTGAGAACCACAATTGATTTACTGGCATTGCTAATACCATTGGTTGAGCAGAGAGCTGATTATCGACAAGCCTTAGTATATCGCTATGGCGAGGAGTTTGAAAAACTCGCTGAGCAGATGGAACACTGGCGTGATGCTAGCGAATCACTGCGACCTTCAGATTTCCTGGATAACTTACTGGTGGAATCTGGATTATACAGTTATTACCAAGCAGAAGAAAAACGCTTGCTAAACCTCCGGCATCTTGTACAAATTTTTCAAGAACGCGACGATCCAGCTTTGCACCCTGACACGTCTTTACGCAGCATCCTTGAATTTACTGCGCTTGCTAAAAACTTAGATCAAGTTTCTCAAGACGATAACCAAGTTCCTATTATCACAGTTCATCAATCCAAAGGTCTGGAATTTGATAGTGTTTTTATTGCAGGCGCTACCGAGGATGAGTTTCCTAGCTTTTTCAGTGTTCGCGACAATAAATTAGAAGAAGAAAGGCGGTTATTTTATGTCGCAATGACAAGAGCAAAGCAAAGACTATTTATCTCAGCTTCCTCAAGAGATTCTAGGGGTTTCTCAAAGCCCCGAAGCAAATTCATTAACCAAATACCAGAGGCATACATTCAATGAGTGAACCACAACCTATATATCGCCAATTTCATCCTCTTGTTGCAGATGCCTATACTGCTGTACATCAGTGGCTTGATGGCCTTGACTCAGCCAATGGATATAAATCAATAGATCCTCGCGGGAAATGGCCAAAAATCTTACAAGAGAAAGATCTAAAGAGTGTGGCCGTTCAGTATTATCATCTTTTTCCGACACACTATTTTAAAGCTGCACATATTCTAGAAAATGTTGTTAGTGAAAATAGATTAATAAGCTGGCTTAGGCATAAGCAAAAATTTTGTATTCTAGATATAGGATGTGGCGCAGGATCGGGTACTGCTGCTGTCCTAGAGACCATACTTACCTTAAAAGAAAAAGGCGAAATCTCAAATGATATTAGCATTTTGGCTATTGGCGTAGATCCTACCCAATTTTCACTTCTTCTTTACAAGCAACTTATGACTAAATTGAAATATTCTGCTGTAGACGCAGTAGAACTCAACTTCGTATGTGTAAAAAGCGGCTTCCCAGAAGCCACTACCGGAATAATTCAAAATCTCAAAAAAGAACTGAGTATATTACAGCTTCCTTGTCTTTCAAATATTTTGACAATTCAATTAAATGTTGTTTCTCCCTTCAGTCAAAATTTCCGAAATCAGGAAGATGAGTATAATGCCTTGATGGAAATAGATCCTGAAATGTGCGATTTTCTTACAGAGGTTCCTGAAAAATTTGGCAATGCTGAGGCTAATGCTTATAGGCAGATAATTGAAGATGTACCAGTTGATACGATGCATATTTTGACTATTGCAACCAAAAATATAGAAAAATATGTTCAAGCTAATACTAACAGTGAAGTAACATTAGAAGAACGAGTCAAAGAAATGGCATCTACTATCAGAGATGTTATAGGTAAGCGTCATACAGTTAAACAAATACATGGCGACAAGCATCAAATATTTTTTGAGAATCCGAATAGTAGTTATTGGAAAGATAAAAATAGAGATAAAACTGGTGATCCTATAAACTTTTATGCTGATTTTCGGACGATATGCAGTGCTGATTTAGCGGAAGATAAGGATTGGAATGGGGTTATCAGTCTTGAAAATCTTAGATTGGCTTGGGCAAGAGCACGAAACAATCTTTTAAGAGAAGCCTTATTTGATGAGACTGAAATGCGCCTGTTTGAACGAGATATTGAAGTTAGACTCTACGACTTACATGAGCAATTAAATGCTTATTATGATGACGTTGCGCTAACAAATGATTTGATATCCTATAAAGTTCCTAAGAACGCAAAAGGTATTCGACCTAAAGGACTTTCGCGTATTGAAGAAGAAATTATTTCAGTAGCAATCATTCAGAAATTAGGTGATAAAACTTCTCAGTTGAGAGGTAGCAGCTATGCGTATAAAATCTCTGCAAAACATGATATTCGAGAGACAGAGTATCTATATGAATATTGGTTTGATGCTTATCGTGATTACATGAAAAAAGCACGAGGCAGTGCTAGTAACTACCCTAATGGTGCAATCCTAAGAGTAGATATTGAATCATTTTATACAAAAATTATTCAAGATCGGCTTTGCACTGAACTTTCCAGCGAATTAACAGTGAGTGAACGTGTACGTTGGCTAATTCGGTTATTACTTTCTAAAAATATTGATGAACATGAATTGGGTCAAGGTATTACTCAGGGAAGCATTGGCTCGGGATTTTATGCAAATATCTATTTAACTTCAGTAGATGCAAAATTTGGCAGTGGTAATGAATGGGGAGTTGAGTTTCATCGTTATGTTGATGACATGATTATAATCATTCCAAATCCCGAAGATATGGATGTAATTGAAAGTGTTTTAACAGATGAGTTACAAAAGCTAGGTCTAAATCTCAACGATAAAAAAACAGAGAAAATCTACGAAGTCTCTTCGTTTTTAGAGCAATCTAATGATGATGAACTTCTAGAAAAATTGAGCGAGCGCTTTGATAGTGTTGTGAACCCACTTTGGATACTGAACTCAGAACACCGTGCTATTTTCTCAAGCTCCTATCGCAATGATGAACTTTGGTGGCATAACATTGAACGTTATCAGCAATGCCTAAGAGCCATAAGAATTTATACGCATAAAACCGATCTTAGTCGCAGAATATACAAGTACCTATTCAGTATAAAGAGTCGTGATAGAGACTTATCAAAACAAAAAGAAATTTTGGGATTAGAAGGAGAATTAAAGTCTACACAGCCACCAGACGAAGATTCTTTTACTGCAATCATCCAATGGGCTGCTTCTTTCACGAGTTCTAACAACATCTGGGACAATAATAGAGATAAATTACGTCGAGAATTAGTTAAGCTATTCCAGGATAGCTGGCAAAGTTTGCACGAGTCAGATGGTAGTAATTCTAATGAGATACGTAAATTGCAAAGATATATTCGCTTTGCTCTCTATAGACTTTCTATTTTGGGGCTTGAGGATATACGTGGCGTATTAATGGAAATTTTGCGTGAAGCCTTTTGGATAATCCGCGAACCCATAAATGTGCTGGAAAATCTAGCGCGACAAGGCTATCTTGCTGAAATAAGAAGTTTATTGGTATATTATCAAAATCTTGAGCAATCTGCTGAATATCTCAAAGCGATTACGATCAGGGCAATGCGCTTTCTACCGAACATTGATGCTCAAGAATGGGAACTGATTGTTGAATTTGCGACTATTTCAGATGGTTCGGTTAGTATAGCTGAAAGGCTGATGGCGACTGAGACTTGGCTATATCTGGGACACAAGTATAACGAGTTTAAGCGAAGTCACCATATTGAAGCAGTGAAGACTGCTCTGCGCTTTGAACCACGACCACCAAGCAGGTTAGAGAAAAACTATCTATTAATTTTGGGACAGTTTGAACCTAATGCTGTGCAAGAATTTTCTGTGAATGTAAACGATCCTATGCTCGTTAGGGCACGGAATCTTGCTCTTGAAGGTAATCCATCTGACATATTTGACTTGCCAGAACTTAAAATCCTCCGAGAAAATTACTATAGTGGTCAAGGGCCAACAGATAGTGAAGAAGGTTCGCCTTGAGGAACTGGAAGTCAGACAATCAGCCCAAACGCTTTGATAACTTGAAAATGCGGTGCGGTGGGAGAGTGCTAACAACGCGCAGGAGTAGACGGACGATAAATATTCGTGGTGATGCTAAGCTTATCTGCTGCCGCACAACTTCACCGTTAAATCGCATATCTATTTTGTTAGTTCCCACCCTCTTTTTGCCGCAGTATCGATCGACTAAATTTTGCACTCCCGTTCTTTTGCATCTGGGTTCGATCGCACTTTACCCCAATCTCTGCACATCTTCCACCGACAGCGACAGCGCAATCGCAACTTGCTCTACCGTTAAACCCATAGCCAGCAGTTGGGGAATCGCATTCTGTTGGGCTTGCTGTGCGCGATCGGCTCGTTGGCGTTCCTGTTCGGTGTGGAGGCGTTCGAGTTTGGCTTGTTCGCTACCAGTTCGCAATAAATTACCTTGGTTATCCCACCAGCGCAACCATCGCTGGGCCTGATTTTGATAACTGCCTTCCCATACTCCTAACTCTACTCCTATGAGTTCGATCGGGTAGTCAAGGAAACGATTTTACAAAATAAAAGCCTTTCATCCCCAGACTAAAGTCACCGGGATGAAAGGCTTTTGCACGTTTTAACCAGCTTTCAATCTTGTTGGTTTGACAGATTTAAGCTACTTTTATTCTGATGAAAATATGTTAAATTTCGGACTTCTGTCCTTGCGATTCCGGCAGTGCAACTTCTGAATCCGGCTGGTTGAGGGCAATTTCTAGAGATTTTGCCATCTCGACTGGCTCGGGAGTGCGCTTAGAAAATCCCCACACAAACATCAAGACGATACTGGAAACGAGCAGCCATTGCGGAGGGACTAACTCCGGATTTATTACTTTCACCAACAATCGCATTCCCACGAACCCAACTGTGATGTAACCAGCACTTTCTAGGTGAACGAATTCATCCAGCCAGCGGATGAACAATCCGGCCATGAATCGCAGGGCAATAATTCCAATAGTAGCGCCAGTTACGACGATAAAAGTGTTGTCAGAAACAGCGATCGCAGTAGTAACGCTATCCAATGAAAACGCTAAATCCGTAAAAGCAATCATGGGAATTGCTTGCCACACAGAGGCAAATCTGGGCCCGTGATGTTCTCCTTCGGAGTCTGTCTCTGAAGTAAAATGTTGGAAAACAAGCCACAGCAGGTAGAGAGCTCCAAGCAGTTCAAACTGCCAGTATTGGATCACCCAAGTAGCCGTTAAAATTAGTGCGATCCGCAGTACAAAAGCAATTATCAAACCCAAGTTGAGAGCTCTTTGCTGATCCTTGGCATCTTCCAAACCTTTAGAAATAGACGCCAGGGCGATCGCGTTGTCAGCCGAAAGCACCGCCTCCAAAGCCACCAAAACCAACAATAATAAAAAGCCGTCAACTCCAAAATTGGGTGAAGCGTCGAGAAATTGATCTAGCATTAACTCTTTTGTACACCTAAGATTTATAAATTGAAGAGCGCAGCGCAAATCACCTGCTCTGTCGAAAATTAGTGTCACCTTCACTTATCTTAACCTAACGCGGTAATTCTGTGGCAGGCGATCGTCCGAACAAAGTCCGAAGGAAGCAGTCCGAGGAAACAAGGAAAAATTCTCCCCCTCCGACACTCACAAACTCACAAACTCCCCCACTGGGCCACTGGGCCACTCCTCCCCGGACGCACCATTTGTGTTGCAAGTTGTAACAAATGATTCCCAAAAGCGCCAATTTGTCTCAAATTGGTGAAAGCTCGTGTCCGCGAAAAGGAGTTTTCCCGAATATGTCTTTAACAGATACCCAAGTCTACGTAGCGCTCGTAATAGCTTTGATTCCCGGAATCTTGGCTTTCCGGCTGTCAACTGAACTGTACAAGTAGTTTCCAGACACCAGTCGCGAACCGCTGGATCGCCTGCCCGAGCAGTTAAATCTCTCGCATTACAGACAATTGCTGCCACAGTGGAGTAAATTGTTTGTGGTCAGCAAGACGAGACTGCAAGGGCAGGCATTTTTATTGGGAAATTCCGTCTTCAGGCGTCACCTTTGTCTTAACAATTTTGGCTGTCAGCACCCTGACGAACAGGGGCGAGTGTGCGTTAAGCTCAGACTTTGCTCTTGTGAGCTCTAAAACGTCAGTCTCAGGTATTTGAAAAAAAAATTATGCAAGCGATTCAACCCACCGTTACCCCACTGCGTCCTGTAAAAAACTCCCCTCGGGTTACTCCTCGTCGCAGCAGCAGCCGCCAGCGTTCCTACCCTCACCAAACGCTCGCCGCCGAAACAGGAGTCAAGTTGGCAGTCAACATTGTACTTTCAGTCTGTGCGACTTCAGCTTTGATTCAGCTTTGGCCTCACTACCGGGCCGTGCAAGAAAAATTGCACGAAATCCAAGCTGAAGTCAATCTTACCCAAGGGCGAGTAAATCAGTCGCGATCGGACTTTAACCGCTACTTTGACCCCAGTCTTGCTAAAACTGTGATGCAAGAGCAAAGCAATCGAGTTGACCCCCAGCAGCGTCAGGTGATTTTGCAGGAACCCGAAGCACCCGATGCCGAGGAGTCAACGGCGCAACCTTAAAGTAGGGGAGTTGACGGTTGACGGTTGACGGTTGACGGTTGACGGTTGACGGTTGACGGTTGACGGTTGACGGTTGACGGTTGACGGTTGACTGTTGACTGTTGACCCTTCGGCTGCGCGAGCGGCCGGCCCGAAGCTGAGCGGGCAATGCTGTTGACTACTGACTACTGACTACTGACTTTGCCATCACGGTTTTTTCTTTCAGCAGTTGCAATGCAGCTTGATATTGCAGGTCTGCAGAAGTGCCGATTCGATCGCGCGCAATGGGTTCCAAAGGCACTACCCGATCGGGCGCAATCCCCAATTTGTTAATATCTGTGTGGTTCGGCGTCTCGTACTTAGCCACAGTCACGGCCAACCCGGAACCGTCAGACAAATCAAACAGCGACTGAATCAGCCCTTTGCCGAAAGTCTTTTCGCCCACCAGTTGAGCTCTGCCGTTATCTTGCAGCGCACCAGCCAAAATTTCGCTAGCACTGGCAGTTCCCTTATTCACCAAAACAATCAGCGGCTCGTCAGTTAGGGCTTGTCCAGAGGCTTCAAAACTGCCGAGAATGCCTTGTCGGTTCACAGTGTAGACGATCGTCCCGGAATCGAGCCACAAGCGGGCAATTTCAATCCCGGCTTGCAACAATCCGCCCGGGTTGTTCCGCAGGTCGAGAATGTAGGCGGCGGCTCCTTGTTTTTCCAAGCGGTCGATCGCGCGAGCAACTTCCTCAGTGGCGTTAGCGCTGAATTGACTCAAGCGAATGTAGCCCAGCGGTAAATTCTCTGGCCCAGACTGCAATTCGGCGTAAACCGGATTTAGAGCAATGCGATCGCGCACGAGCTCAATTTCCTCAGCAGCGTCCCTTCCCTCGCGCCCCAAGGTCAAAGTAACAGGAGTGCCGATGCGGCCGCGCATTCGAGTTGCCGCTTCGTCTAGGCTCAATTCTGAGGTGAGAGTGCCGTCAATTTTCAGAATGCGATCGAGGGGTTGGATGCCAGCTTTATCCGCCGGTGAACCTGCCAAAGGAGCCACCACTGTCAGGGTATTTGTCTGGGGGTCGATCGCAATTTGCAGCCCCACACCCGTCAATTCCCCCGAAGTATTAACCTGCAAGCTGCGGTACTGTTCGGGTTTCAGCAGTCGAGTGAAGGGGTCGTCGAGATTCGCCAGCATCCCCTGAATCGCCGTGTAAGTCTGCTGTCTGTCGTTGAGCGGTTGCTTGACGGCTTTTTCGCGAATCGACCACCAGTTTTTAGAGTTGAATTTGTCGTCCACGTAAGAGCGGTTGACAATTCGCCAAGCTTCGCTCAAAAGCTGCTGTTCTGGAGTTAGCGCTGCCGCAGGTCCGACCCACGGGCCTAGAACCAGGGCAACTTGGAGGAAAAGTACAATAGCAATCTGGAAAACTCGTCGGTGCATGATTTTTCTGTAAAAGATAGGCAAGTATTGCATCTGCTGTATTTTAAGTTTGTAGGCTTTTAAGCTTTTGCGCATTTAACTCTTCCCAAGGCATTCGGCATTCGTCAAACGTCCGCCGCGAACAAAAAATTAGTTAAATGTAACATTTAATCGCAAAAGAGTGAAGTTTTATCATTAATATTAAAATTTACTCCCCAGCGACCCGCTGGCCGGCTCGGACTTTCGTCCTGGGCTCGGCTCTTGGCTGTATGCCAGCTTGGGGCGGATGTGGAGCTTGCAGAAAAGGGTATTTGAGACTCTGCCAAAGCATCGCTAGCGTGAAATTTGCACGGTAATTATGTTACATTTTTTATCACAGTCTGGAATTCGATCGGGCAACGCCAGCGAGTAGGGACAAGCGACCGCTTAGTTTCCCAGGGCTTGCAGGCGATCGCACAATAGAGTTCCTTTCGTCAGCTCCAAATTTAAAAAATAGCCTCCGGCATTTGCTAGTAAAAGCAAGCTGCTCGGCGCGGGGCGACAAAAAACCTTGTGGCTGCTGCCCTGAACCTCAACCACAGCAATATTCTTTTAGGAATTCTGGCTCCATGTTTTCTAAACAAATCACCGACTCAAAAACCTACCAGTGGTTTGAGGAACGCCTGGAAATTCAGGCGCTCGCCGATGACATCACTACGAAGTACGTACCCCCGCACGTCAATATTTTCTACTGCTTGGGCGGAATTACTTTAGTTTGCTTTCTGATCCAGTTTGCTACTGGCTTCGCCATGACTTTCTATTACCGTCCCACGGTAGCAGAAGCTTTTTCTTCAGTGCAATACCTGATGAATGAAGTCAACTTCGGCTGGCTGATCCGCTCCATCCACCGCTGGTCTGCCAGCATGATGGTACTGATGATGATTTTGCACACCTTCCGGGTTTACCTGACCGGCGGCTTCAAAAAGCCCCGCGAGTTAACCTGGGTGACAGGAGTAATCTTGGCAGTCATCACTGTTTCTTTCGGCGTGACCGGCTATTCGCTGCCTTGGGATCAAATCGGTTACTGGGCAGTTAAAATCGTTTCCGGCGTCCCCGAAGCCATCCCGTTTGTCGGTTCTACACTTGTTGAGCTGCTGCGCGGCGGTGTCAGCGTCGGTCAAGGCACTTTGACTCGCTACTACAGCTTGCACACTTTTGTGTTGCCTTGGCTGATTGTAGTATTCATGCTGGCTCACTTCTTGATGATTCGCAAGCAAGGTATCTCTGGCCCGTTGTAAGTTTTGAGTTGTGGGGGCGGTATTTTTTTGCCCCCCGCTGAATTTTGAATTGAAAATTCAGAATTCATCACTCATGATATTTATTTACGGTCAATACTTCCTGCGATCGCGCCGCTGATTCAGACTAACGAATACAGCGGAATCCCAGGCCCGGGTAAAACTAAAAGGAGAACACTCTCACTATGTCTATTATCAAAAAACCAGATTTGAGCGATCCAGACCTCCGCGCTAAGCTCGCTAAGGGCATGGGTCACAACTATTACGGCGAACCAGCTTGGCCTAATGACTTGCTCTACGTTTTCCCTATAGTCATCATGGGAACGATTTCTCTGTGCGTGGGTTTGGCGGTACTAGACCCGGCTTTGGTTGGGGAACCTGCTAATCCTTTTGCTACTCCGCTGGAAATTCTGCCGGAATGGTATTTGTGGCCTGTGTTCCAACTTCTGCGCGTTTTGCCTAACAAATTGTTGGGTATTGCTTGCATGGCTGGTGTTCCCGTGGGCTTGATTTTGATTCCGTTCATCGAGAATGTTAACAAGTTCCAAAATCCGTTCCGCCGCCCTGTTGCTACTACTGTTTTCCTGTTGGGAACTGCGGTAACTCTGTGGTTGGGTATTGGTGCTATTTTCCCGATCGACAAATCTTTCACGCTGGGTCTTTTCTAAGATTTAAGCTTGCTTGATTTTGACGCCTGCGGATTTCCTGTAAAGTGCTTTTGTACTGGTGGGAAACTTTAGCGGGCGTCATTTGATTTTAGATTTTATATTTTAGATTTTAGAGTTGGGATTTTTAGCTCTAAAGTTTAATAATTATCGGTAATTAATTCTCTCACTTTATTCAATAAAACTCAGAATTCTCCAATATATCTAACTATATAAGCACAAACAAAACAATAGTATTTTGTAAGGGCGAGTCCCGGTTAATATCTATGATACCAGCGAATAAAGGAGTGAACTCACCCGCCTGAACCATGTAATGTTTATTTGTAGCTACTTACTTATCAATTTGCACGCTGTGAAGTAAGGAACATCGAGGATCTTGTTGGGGCGCGAGATCTATTGCTGAGGTTACAAGTTATTGCAGCTTGATGCAGTAATGTAGCAAAACTGAAATAATAGCTTATCATTAGTTAAATTGCTCGCAAATAGATAATGAATCTAAACGAAGGGCTCTCCTGACTTTATGGTGTATAATGTAACAAACAATACATTTATTCTCATGGACTTTTATTTGGACTATATATTAGACTTGCCTGGAGTGAAGGTTGAAAGTTGTACTCAAATTGATGGA
>NZ_JAUBPE010000117.1:0-14318 GCF_036700565.1 Microcoleus pseudofavosus SVA1_A4 | reverse complement strand
ATTCGTAATCGAACGGTCGTGGGTTCAAATCCCACCATCGGCTTTGAGTTTCAGACGCTACCGAAACTCAAGGCGCGCAGGCCGCACCTCAACTGCACCTCAAAAGTGCCTCAAACGCCCTTTTTTAGGGGGGAATAAGCCGCGATCGATCGCAAATCACCGCTGTCTATTTTGTGATGGCAAGATTGTCTCACTACCGGGACTTCCAGTCTCACTACCGGGACTTCCAGTCTCACTACCGGGACTTCCGCAGGCTGAAATGTATTACTGGCAAGGGTTTTACGCTCTTACATCTATTCTTCAAATATTTAACAGTCTCCTGAGAGATTTTTTTTTAAGTTTGAAGTGATGGAACTTTTGACACTTAAAATTCTTAGCCAACAAAAAAACCGCCTTGATAAGCGGCTAAGAGTTAAATTGATTAGGATTTATTTCGAGATGTTGCGAAAGGTTCCTTTCTCCGGGTTGAACCAACATTTCGCGGTTCCGAGCGACCCGTTTCTTTGTTTCCTCACTATGAGCTCGATTTTGTCTTTTTCCGTGGATTCTGGATTGTAGTAGTCGTCGCGGTAAAGGCAAATTGCGAGGTCTGCGTCCTGCTCGATGTCGCCGGAATCTTTGAGATCGCTCATCAAAGGGCGCTTGTCGTTGCGGGCTTCTACGCCACGGTTGATTTGGGCTAGCGCCACGAACGGCACGTCGAAGTCTTTGGCGATCGCCTTGCAATGGCCGGCGATCGCCCCTACATCCTGGGCTCGGTTACCGGCATTTCGTTCGCCTAGCAGTTGCAAATAGTCCAGAATAACCAGTCCGGGACTGCCGTGCTCGCGCTCGACGCGCCGCAATACGCTTCTCATGGATGCTGGGGTGAGGGAAGTTCCCGGAGTGTCGTCGATTATTATCGGCAGTTCCGAGAGATCGCCGACTGCTTTTGATAGTTTCTCCCATTCTTCCTTGTAGATTTTATTCCACATGACTCTCTGGGAGTTAACGCCCGCAACCTGTGCTAAAAGACGCTTTGTCAGACTTTCTTTGCTCATTTCCGCACTAAAAAAAACCACAGGGAGCTGATATTTTTTGGCTATTTGCAGCGCCAAGTGAATCGCAAACCAAGTTTTCCCCATTGAGGCTCTGGCTGCCACGACGATCAGATCCTTTCTCGCCAGGCCCCCGATCAGCTCATCTAGATCGTGTAAACCGGTAAAATATCCGGGCGGCGTTTCAGTTTCCAAGCTTGCCCAAGCTACATTGAGGCAGTCCCCGAGCATGGAAAATTCTTGAGACTTGGTATGGCTGTTAATGCTGAGGATGTCGGTTTCTGCTTCGGCAATCAGTTCTTCTAAGTCGCGCGCTGTTTGGTTCGCCGATTCAGCGATATTGATACCGGCCTCCCTGAGTTTGCGGCGGCGATATTTTTCCTCAACTAAGCCCGCATATTGATCGATGTTGACTGCGGAAACTGTTCGATCGACTAATTGAGCGAGTTTGGTTAATCCGCCAATACCTTCTAACTGTCCGTGATCTTGCAGCCAGTTTGTCACGGTCATCAAATCGGCAGAGTGACCTTGAGCGAGCAAGGTCATAGTCGCTGAGAAAATGCGTTGGTGTGCGCTGATTGCAAAATACTCAGGTTTTAGCAAGTCGGCAACCCTAGAAATAGCTTCAGGGTCGATAAGAATCCCGCCGAGGATTGCTTCTTCGGCTTCCACACTTGCTAACACCATGTGTGATGTATTATTCATTTTTTAGTTAATTTTTAAGTGGGTTTTTTGCCGAGCGATCTTTTGAATTCTTCAGGGATGGAGGAAAAGGTGCGTTTGGTTTCTGTCGCTGTCGCTGTCGCTGTCGCTGTCGCTGTCGCTGTCGCTGTCGCTGTATACTGTTGGAATTTTGCCCACCAATTTTGGAAATCTGCCGACTTTTCAACGAAGCGGTGAAAGCTTCTGATTGGCTCTCCCTTGATTTTTTGCCATTGAGATTTGACAAAAATCTCAAATTCATTTCGCAGCGCTTTAGGGAGTTGTTTGAGTTGAGTATATATCGGCTCTTTTTGTTCTGGAGCGAGAGCAACGACAGCTTCTTCGGCATCTTCGCGCCACAGGGAGATGCCGCCCGTGGGTTCCCAGTGGAATCCTAGTGGTAAACTTTCGAGTTTTTTGAGAGCCCGGTAAAAAGTAGACTTTGCTATGTTGAATTGTTCGTAGAAAGCTCGAGCTGAAGGGATGTTGAGCTTTTGCCCTTTGGGTCGGTAAATAGCCGTCAGACTTAAAATGTAGTCAGCGGCACTGATTAATCTGAGTTCGTAGCGCTCGATCAAATCGTCTAAGAAAACACGCTCGTGCTGTTGCGGGTTGGGGAGTTTTAATGCTATATTCATGTTATTAATAAATTGTTTTTGCGAGGTTGGCTTCAGCGGTGGGGCCGCCTTTTTTGTGCTCAAAAGGGTATCCGGTCGCAGTCGGGGTTTTCTTCACGATCTTCGTGGTTGTCGCTGTCGTTGCTGTTGCTATAAGGTTCGTAATAAAATCCCGATTCATCACTGTCATCACTGTCATTTGCTGTATCCTTTGATGGGTAAACGATTGTATTTTTTTGCCCGGGAGTGCCGGTGTGCAGTTGCCTCATCGCTGAGAAATCTTCAATTGTCAGAGTTTCCGGGTTGACTCCGTGAGCGGTTAGAAATTCTGAAAAGTTTTCCCAAGCTCTCTGAGCGCGTTCGAGATTTTCTTTTTCTTTTAGGACTTGAATGCTGAGATTTCTCAGGGTTCTTTCTTGATAATCGACTTTATTTCTAAGGTCGTGCAAGCGCTCTGGAAGCTTCAACTCTTCCGCTACCTGAGAGCGGAGAATGTTTAGGGATTGAGATGCGTCTTCCCATCCTTCGATTTCGGCTTCGAGGTAAATCTTGCTGTTTTCGTAGTTGCCCTCGTTCTTGGCGTACCCGTACCCAATTTTGGTAATTTTCATTCTGTCGCCCCCGGTTCCCAGTCATCTGAGAGGATATCCACCGCGAGTTCGGCCTTGGCACCGGGGGAGAGGTGCCGCAGCAATTGAATCGCCGCCGCCAAGCTTTCGCTGTACCGCTCGTGCTTGGGCTGGATTACGCAGAGCTGAGTGTGAGAGTCGTCGATCGCCACTACGGCGTTAGTTGCCAGCGCCATCTTTTCGTGCCAGTTGCATCCGTGAATCAGCATGGCGATTTGCTGGCGAACGTTACCGTCGGCTTTGGCGATTTCTTCCATTTGTTCGCCTAAGTCGCCGTCGTTAAAATCGGGGAGGTTGCGGGGGTCGTAGCCGCCGAGAATTGGTACTGTCATGGGTTGGTAGTGGTTTTGGGTTTGCGTTTTTCTGCCTTTGCCTGCCGAACGATCGCCATTCTTTTCTGGTTCTCGGCTCTGAGTTCTTCTGGAGACTTGCGCTTGAGTTTGTGATGCGAGCTACCTACCAGCGGGCGATTTTCTGGGGGAATCTCGATCGCCAAGATGTCGGCGGGACTCCACTGGTGGCGGTAGTTGTCCGGTCTGTCCTCGATACTGCCGTCTGCGTGGATGATTTTCATGATTGCTAAGCCTCGAAAGGGCTGATAGAGGGTTCTACGCTGTTGTGGAGGTGATCGTACTCGTCACCGTAATAGGGGGGGGTCGAAGTAATCGTCATCTTCCTCAAATTCGCCGGAGAGTCCGCTGTCGTCTTCTTCGTCTTCGTCTAGGGCTGGAGTTGCGTAGCCGTAAGGATCGGTGTCTTCTTCGCCGTATACCTCCTCTCGGCGAGACGCTTCTTCGCGATCGGCGCAACTGATGCAGGTCAAGATGCAGTCTTTTTCTAATTCGGCAATCTCCTCGTCCGACGCGCTTTCGTAGTAGATGTGTGCTTGCGAGTGCAACTCGTGCATTGTTTTGCGGTTGCAGTGAGGGCAGAAATAGTAGCCCTCTGTCAGTTCTTCCCGATCGGTGCTGTCTGGGGTTGCGGTGGGTGAAGTTTCGGTCATTAATCCTCCTCAAATTCACCGTTAGCAATTTTCTCGGCTGTGGAAGCAGCCAAAGAGAATTGATAAATAGCGTCGTCATCTTCCTCGTAGTCGCTCGGATCGGGGAGTCCGTCTCCCTCGTCTTCCTCTTCGTCCTGGCAGAAGCGAAGGAGTTCGATCGCAAAGGATAGTTTTTCGGCCACAGAAAACTGCTCTGAGGCTGCAAAAGCTTTTTCCAGAGCGACCTCTTGCTCTACTTTTAATCCAAAGTTCGGATTGCATTCTGAAATTAGAAAAGCCGCAAGAGTTAATTTTTGAGGTTGCTCGAATTGGGCGGCCGCCGATCGCAAAACAGTTAAGGCATCGGTTTCAGTCATCGGTTTCAGTCATCGGTTTCAGTCATCGGTTGTGGGTAGGAGTAAAGAGCGGCGGGCGGTGACGCGCGCCGCATTGCTACATGACTGTTATTGATTCAGGTGTGGCCTAGCCGTTTTCCTACTTCATGGTGATTGCCTCCGTTACTTGTTCATCGCGCCGATCGCTTCCCGGCGATGGCGCGTTGGGGTTTTCGTGGTAGAATCCGCTTCCGCATACCACCCAGATAATTACTGGCAAGAGCTTTGTCATGGGCGTCTGACACGGTGGGAGTTGGCGGTGTAACTCTCAGGATTGCCGCGCGGCCGATCGTTGAGAGAATGAAGGGTAAGCGGCGGGATTGGGGTCGAATTCATTCCCGCTGCTAGTTGTTACTGAGGTCTTGCCGGAATAGCGCTACCGCTTCTCCGGTAATTGTTTATAATATGACACATAAAGACGAAATAAATCAACTTACTCCTGTGCAAATACGAAAAAGGCTAAAAATGACTCAGAGACAAGCTTCTGCGCTTTTGGGTGTAAGACCACAGACTGTCAGCGAGTGGGAGCGCGGTGTCTCAATGCCTAATGTTTTGATGTTGCCTAAAATTGTAGAAGTCTATCAGTGTACGGCTGACGAGGTGATTATTGCTTTTCGGAACATACACCTTATGAGACAACAAGCTGAGTCTAGTATTGACGATGCGTTGTCAAACTAAGTCAAACTAAATTACCGGACTAACGCTACCGCTATTCCGGTAATTTGTGATATAGTAGTTGCTAAGCCGATCGAAGCGCACCCAAACCACCGAGAGACAGCAGCCTCGGATATATCAAAGACCTGCTAGGGCGGCGCTTCCAAGGCTTAAAATCAGTGATAGCAATTTACTGAAGGAAGCAATTGATGGTAATAACGATCGGCAAGCACAAAGATAAATATTTCGGAAAAGACGACGAAGGGAGGGTCGCCTTACTTCGTATCCCTGGACTGAATGGAGAAGCAGAAGATGTCGGAAGCTTCAAAAGACTCAATGAAAGTTACTGCACTTGGCTGCCTCTGTGCGCCGACACGTTTCCAGCCGGAAGTTACACACCAGAAACTCTTTTTACTAATTGGGCTGATTTTCCAGAGCTTCACCAAGTGCAAATAATGGCATGGGACGAAGCAGTAGTTGCGTCTACCCAATCAGCATCGCAATACGTTCAAACCTTGATAGATGACTACAAAAAGACACTTGAATAAGTGTTTTTAAAATCTCTTGAATGACAGCCCGCCCCTCCGGGCTTCAAAACTACTAACTAACTTATGAAATCAGGAGTCGATCGACAAGTAGCCTACTTTCTTCGAGATTACAAAAATGGCGAAGTCCTTGCCCGACGGTATTTAGAATTGATTAATTCAGATACCTATAGACAGGAAAAAGCGCAAACCCGCGCCAAAAGACCGAATTCAAAATTTCAGGAGTTGTACCGAAAAAATTAGGTACGACGCTTTCAGGAAGCTGAATCTAATATCTAATGAGGTGAAAAGCAATGATTATTGCCCCGAACAACCACGAGGCAGGATCTTACGAATTGACTTTGACAGAATTAATCGATCATTACAAATATGGAGATATTACTCGGAAAGGTTTAGTCCGTTTTTATTGCAAACTTCATCCATACTTTAATCCTTGGCTGAACGAGTTGGAGACAAGAAAAGTTTGCTACAAACTCAGTCTCGCAGAACCCCTTTTTTATTCTGCAGTTCGCGAGATTGAGGAAGAAGATTTCTAACACAGCCAGCAAATGAATGGCAGCCTAGAAAGACGAGCTTAAATCATCAAATCATTGCAAATACCATGCAAATTACCATTTCGAGTGGCGATACTGTTTCTGATGTCTTAGATAAATTTGTTTCGCTCTTCTGTGTGAACGAATCTGAGCTAAATTCACTCACTGATTCTCAATACTTAAGACTCAGATCGCCCATCTACGAACTCAAAGAAATCGCTGATTTTCTTCTCAGCAAATTCGCTGTAGACCTCGCCGCTCCCAAGCGAAATTCCAAAGTTTCCCTCGCCGATTGGATCTCGACAATTTTGTTGAGCGCTCGCGAGGCGGCGGATGTCTCGGAGGCGACCGAGCAAATTGCCGACACCGAATGCCCTGATTGCGGCTTTGTGCACGAACCGTTCCAAAATACTTTATGTCCTGACGGCGAACCTAAACCGCAAATTATTGAAGTTTTGGAGCCAGAGGAAAAGCCTGTTTACACTATTTCGATCCTGGAAGATGGCGGTTTTTCTGAAGAGCGCGTAAACCATCTACCGCCGTTTTTGATTGACCGCAAAGGTAAGCTCCTTAAAAAATTCTGGCACCGCTCTTGTGACGCCGGTTACTCCGAAATCACCTCAAAACACTTGTCTGGTATTGCTGTTGGTAGCGGGCTAGTTATCACGTTAATGGCTGACAGCTTAGAAATTTCTCAAGCCTGCATCTGCGGCGACCCTCCATTTTTCATTCTTGATAAGGGAGGGGTTTACAAGCGCGATCGGGTAAGGGGCAGCTTAGCTGTTACCTACTCTCAAGTCATTTCTGAACACCTCTCAAATATCGTCGTTGTAAGCTTATGACTCCCCAAGAAATCCACGTTCAACTTAAAAAAGTTTTGGACTATCTGTCCGAAATAGACGGCTCCGAAACTTTCGCCCAAATGCTCGCCGACGACTCTTTCATTGTGGATGACGGCGATATGGGACATCTCGTCCACCAAGTCGAACAAGTGTTAGCCACCGTAAACGCTTACCTGAAAACTAATGCCAAATCACCAAAAATCAAAACCTACAACTGCTCTCAAGCCGTCAAAAAGGCGCAAGCTTTGATTGCCAATAGAAAGCGCCACATCTTGATTTTAGATACGATGGCTAAATTTAAGTTTGTTGAATTTACGCCTCCAGGGAGCTATCGAGGCTCCCTGACCGAGGATGAAATTCAGCAAGTGGCCGACAAACTCAATAGCTACTAAAGGAGGAATGATGACAACTAAAGACATTCAAGCTTTACTGATCGTTATATCTCAGACTCTGGCTGCCATCAAAGAATTTCCAGTGTTTGAGGAAGTAATCGAAGATGACAGCTACTACACAATGAGCGGCCTAACTATTGGTGATGCAATCCAAGCTTTGGATGAAGTGGCTCAAGAGGCGGCGCGGCAGGACGGACACGAATTTCGGGGTGGGTGTGATGGTTGACAAAACTGAAGAAATGCTCGCGGGATGGGATATCGATCGAAAGTACAAATACCTGTGCTTTTATCACAAAGGCTTCCCATTTATGAGGGATTCTTGGGGAATGGATTGTTCCGATTTTAAGCAAGAATTACTTGATGCAGAATGGGGCTTGTTTTCACCCAGAGACATCTCTGAACATTCGCAATTTGACGAAACTTTTCGACTGGTACTTAACGCGATCGCCAGCGACCCTCAACTTTTGCTTTGCTCTGATGGCGAGTATCGAATCTGTCGGTATGCAGGTTCGGGGTGGAATTGGGTAGGGACTTCTGTTCGATTCACAAAAACCTTATGGAAAACCCTTTCCTCTCAATACAGGCGAGATCGAAAGAACGGATGTCGAATGCACCGCATGCACTTAATCGCACTGGACGACGCTCAATTCGAGATAGCTCAGAGACTGATTTACGAAGTCTTTGGCGACACAATAGACGCCCACGAAACAAAGGATGAATTTTAATGCAAGAAGCTTTAGAGGTTGAAATTGTCGAATCGAACCGGGTCGAAACCGAATCGATTCGCGAATCGATTCGGGATGAATGGATAGGCGCGATGACAGCATACAAGCTCGCCGACCTTACCAAGTCTAGTTTTCAGCGCGCCATCTCCCACTTGTTGGGGGTTCGTGGCTGCCGGGTCGATTCGATCCGGCGGGGCGATGCCAAGAATACTCGTTATTCGAGATTGGCAATTGAGCTTATCAAAGCTCATAAATCCGGTGATGAAGTGCGGTTGCAGCAACTGCTGGAACTTGCTGTTAATCCCGCGATTTCGAGCCAACCGTCCAGTTTGGCTGTGGTCGATCATATTGCAACCTTGGAAACCAAGATTGCTAATTTGCGGCAGGCTACCGCTGCCAATTCTCGGTTAAATGCCGATCGGATGCGGAGCAAGCTCGCCGAAATCACCCGCTGCAATCAAACGGCCCAGCAGCGAAACGAAGCTCTGAACGATGCCGAATTGCTGGCGGCAGAGAGCCGGGGAATAGAGCAAGCCTTGGCAATCTTCTCCGCTGAAGAGGCGGCTAAGGAAAATGCCCTAGCTCACCTCCGAGCTTTGAAGATTTCAGGAAATCAGTAATTTATTGCCGGCCGGCGTTCCCAGACGCCGACCGGCACGGCACATTCAAATCGGAGCCAACCTTATTATGACCGATCGCAACAGCATCGCCGCACTTAAAGCACAAGCTACGAATTTGGGCCTGACTCCTTACGCCTCGCTTTACGGCGACAGGAGGCAGCGGGCGACCTGGCAGAAACTGCTCCAATCAGCCGGCGAACTGGCGCCGCTGCCGGAGCGACCTGCACAGCCTGACCGCGCCCGAATTAATTGCAAATTGGCGATCGCCATTCTGGTTAGCGCGATCGCCCTGAGTTTTTTGCTGCAACCTTTACGCAGTAAAGTTTTTCCAATCAAAATCACCATTCAAATCGGAGCAAAATAATGAGCCTACAACTGCGACTATTCGGCGGCGGTCGGGACGCTACTGGCAAACTTGCCAGCACTAACGACGGCAACCACAGCATTGATAAATCAAAAGTGCTGGCAGCTACCGACGCGGGGGTAATTACCCCGATGAATCCCGGCAACTTCGGGTCAATCCGCACCGCACCCGTTGTTCCGGCTCCGAGGTATTTTGAAAAAGAGGAAGCCGGCAGGCTCAAGGAATTAGCAAAGGAAAAGACCGAGGGTGCGAAACACGCCAAGAAAGCCTACAAAGCTCTCGGAGCAATCGAAGTAGCCGATGCCGTCGTACACAAATCTCACCGCAAATATGAGGGTGTGGTTGCTGGTGAAGAGCTTAAAAAAGTGCGCTCTAACGCTGGACTCGCGAAAAAGCTGCACGGACTCCGACCGGGATACGCAAAGCTCGGCACGGGTATCGATAAAGCTGAAAGCGATGCCCGTACTCGGATTGATGCGATTAAAGTCCGGCTCACGGCGGGGGCAAACTGATGAACACCACCGAAGAGGAAATTTCCATCGCTCAGCAGGATTTAAGGCAGCTCAGCGCTCGACTGAGTAATTTCTTGAATCACTACTGGCAAGTGTGGGAAAAAGCAACTCCCACTCAGATTGCAGCCCATAACGCCGCCAAAGTCGCAATTGATGAAGCTGTAGCCAAATTAGAGCTTCTCAAGGAGGCGATGCGATGATGCGAGCGATGTACTTGGCAAATTATTTTGTCGCCGGGTGCATCGCTTCCTCCCTTCTGGGATGGATAGCGAGTTTGCATCCGATGGCAACGAGAGCCGTTTTATTCCTGTTGGCAGCGATTGCAATTGTTTGGGGGTTGAGCTGGTTGCTTGATTACTCCCTGAGTAAATTGCTTAAGACTTCAGTGACTGACTTACAGGCAATTTTAGTCGGCGAATTGGCGATGCTGCTAATTGGCTTGGGGGTGTTTTTATGCAGCTAAAATTGTTTGTGTTGAGCGCTTCTGCGGTGGTATTGTGGGTGACTCCACTAACAGTGCTAGACAAAAAGCTAGATATTCACAAAGCCCTGCAAGGGGTGAGTTTGTGTACTGCAATTGCTTGTGCTATTTCCGCCGGAAATATCGCTCGCAAGCTGGCGGCAGAGAGAGAGATTGAGGAATTAAAGCTGAGAGCAATTAAGGCTGATGTAGAAGATGAAATTAGTACATCAGTCTATATTTCGCAGCAACAAAGACAGCAGGAAGCCGAACTTATTCTGACTTCCCCTGGCGTTGACGTGGAAGCTTCCCGGCAAGCGCTGGAAGCTATATACGGTAGCGACTTAGAGAAAACTGCCCCCGCTTCCACTTCCGAAGCTGATACTAGCGATTTAGCTCTTTGGTGGAAGGTAAGCGCGGCGGAAGCATCGGGGAAAAGCCCTACCTGGATTATTGAAAATATCCTCAATATGAAAGGCAGGAAATTTACCGAGGGTAAAGTCCGTCTCGGAGAATTGCAAAAAAAATTTGGTGAGGGTTGATTGGTGAAAAGTTCCAAGGGTTCGGTTACAGTTAGTTCCGTGCGCGGCAATCTTCGATTGAGATTGCCGCGAGGCCTTTGGATCGACAAAAAGCAGGTGTATTTATCTTTAGGGCTGACCGACAATTTACAAAATCGCAAAGCAGCGGAAATCAAAGCCAAGCAAATTGAGCTAGATATATTGTCTGGGTATTTCGATCCGACTTTAAAAAAATATCAATCTATCGCTTACGAAATCCTAAAACCTGAAATTGAAGAACAAAAAAATAGAATCACCTTTGTTGAAATTTATCAAAAATATATCGATACCAAAAAAGATAAGTCCGCCACAACTTGGAAAGGGACTTATATCAACACCCTCAATCACTTAAACGGTTGTCCGTATCAATTCCCTGACCAAGCTATGGATCTGAAGGATTGGATGATAGCTAATAAGAGTTTAGACGCTTGCAGGCGGATTTTAATGCAGCTTAACACGGCTTGCAATTGGGCCGCAGAAAGAGAGTTAATAAAAACTAACCCTTTTTTAGGGAAAAGTAAGATTAAAGCCAAAAAATCTAAGCCCAAAATTCATCCCTTTTCCAGTGACGAAAAACTGGCAATCCTTGATGCTTTTGAAAAATCCGAGAAGTTCAATTATTTACTTCCGCTCGTTAAGTTTTTCTTTTTAACTGGCTGCCGTACATCCGAGGCGATCGGACTGCGCTGGAAAAATATCAAAACTGATTGCAGCTCGATCAGTTTTGAGGAGGTAATAATTTTGGGTAAAGGCGGCGCTCAGCGAAGGCAGGGAACCAAGCAGTCGCCGCAGCGAGATTTTCCCTGCAACAAGCAACTGCAAGACTTGCTGCTGTCGATCAAATCTTCTAAGCCTGTGGCTACTGCGTCGGTGTTTTTACGGCCCGATGGCTCGCCAATTACCCACCAAGATTTGCGCACCGCTTGGTACGGGAAGGGTGCAATATTGGGCATTGTCCGGCAACTTGCGGCGGACGGACAAATTGATTCTTATAGGCCGCAGTACAATACTCGGCATACAATGATTTCTGCTTGCTTAGAGGCGGGTATCAGTCCAATTCAAATTGCTTTATGGTGCGGCAATTCAGCAGAAATTATTTTCCGCAATTATGCGGGAATAATTAATAAAGTTTCGGTTCCTGAGTTTTGAGAACAGAGGTTTTGCAGACCTCTGCCTTTTATCTAGAAATCTTTACAGGCAAGGGTTATAAAATTTTACTTCGCATTTGCATTAAACTTGCATTAATGTCGCGAGTTAGCCTTAGTCTTGGTCTTAACCTTTGGCTTAGTCCTCAAATTTCGCTTAATTAAAGCCTTTTCATAAAGTAATGGTATCAAGAAAAACCAGATTGGAAGTATTACTAAAACAATCAGTCCTGAAAATGTTTCCGCATCTTTCTCGTTTAATTTTAGAGCAGCGCCTAAAATAAAAAATAAAAATAACCCCAACCCTATTGCGATCAAATCCGACAAGAAAGATATTTTCAACGCATCAACAGCTTCTGTAATAGATTTGGTCTGAACCTGCCAAAATTTTGTTTCTTTTTTGAATACAAAAATAAAATGATTCCAAGCCCCCCATCAATACCGAAAAACTAACCCACCCACCGATACTTACAATCGTGCGGAGAGGACTGCGGGGCAAAGATTGTAAAAATTTAGCCAGTAATAACACTACTACAACGCGGCTAAAAATTAATAATAGGGCACGCAACCAGGAAATACGAGAAGGACATTTAAAATGATTCATGACGTGATATTTTGAATAACGCCAATATTATCTCAGGTTATGAATCATTTTAAATAAGCTTTAAACAGATAAATGCTGATTTTGCCGTTGGCTGGTCAATAGCGAACTTCTAGCGGTATACTGTTGACCCCGCATTTCGCGATCGCCTCCATACGTTCGCAAAACCTTTTCCAGCCCGATATCCTTTGCAAAGCTATACATCCGGCTGAGCCTGGGGCATTGGCATCAAAGTGTATCCCAAATTCGCCCCGTGTCACACCTTCAATAATTACCGGATCGGGCGTGATATGGAAAAACCAACCCTCCACACCGCGCGTATCCAACCAGTAAGGCGTTGTCGGAATTTGATATTGCCCTGCCGGGATCGGCCCGCGGGCGATCGCTGACTGATCTTCCGGTTGCTGCCACTGGATGCACCCAGAGGTAGCCAAGTAATCGATCTTAGTTCCTTCTGGATAAGTTAATTCTAAGCTTCCAAAAAGCAGTTCTGTAGCTGCTTTTAATTGCATAGTAAAAAGTAATTGGTGATTCATTATGGTAATCGATTATTTACTTTGGTCAATGTCAATTTGATCTGCGTGCCCTACCCGGGTTTGCGGTGACTGCCTACTTTGCGGGCTAAATCCGCCAGCGGCAGAGCCCAAAAATACACTGGCTGCACCTATGGTGTAGGCAAAACGATCGCCTGGCAACCTCTCGCTATTAAATATCGCGCATAAGATAACAGTCACCGCGCCGATTCCAAAGGCGTATGGTGTTAGCGATCTGATAATTTCGGCCGCAGCGTAAATATTGTCAGGTTTCATGATAAAAGTTAAAGTGCAAAATTATTTGTTTGTCAGTTGAATCCCGTGTGTTCGTCTTCGTATTCCTTGAAAGCCAAATTTTCTAATTTTTCTAAAGATTTTCGTTTGTGAAAATTGCCTCGTTCTTCATTGGGAAGGCTTAAATGTTCGGCAATATCACTTAGGCGAGCCGACTGAACTTTAAGAATATCATAGAGGGCGTGTATCCTAGTATCCACACTTTTAGATTTGGAGCCAATAAAAGAATTTATTTTCCACAAATAGCTACAGATTCCAAAAATGCCAAGCACTATACCCGTCAACAGTGCGATAAAGTTCCAGTCAATTTTCATATAATTGCAATAGCCCTGCGCTAACTATCCAGTCGATAATTTCAAGTAAACCTTTGGTAGTCAAATCATTACAGGTGTCATATCACGGCGGATGTTGTTGAGTTACCGATATTATTAATTAAATTTGTCCAATTGATGGCTATTTATGGCGGATAGTGCCGTAAGAATAAATCAATCTTTGATTGTCAAATTTTAACGGCTGCCTTTCGGCTTTTTCTTACTCGATGCCTGCCGCTTGCACCATTTACGCGAGGTAAGATTCTCTTCCACCAATCCCTGGTCAGTAGTGGTTTAACCGCAGAGAAAGAGCTGCTTTAATCATACACTAATCGGAGTCAGTTGTAGACTAAAACTGCTTTAATTGTACATCAATCTGCGTTATCCCAAAAATCCAAAGATACAAACCAAGAAGGTTCAGTGGCACCTTTGCGGTAATAATTCTTTTTTATTTCATACCCCACAGGCTCTAAGATTAATCCTGCCGAGTTAAACAAAGGTGGAATCGGCAAATACAGCACTACCGCAGGTACTTGAGGATAAAGTTTTCGACTTAATTCAACTTCTTTTTCCTGAAAAAAACCAGTTGTCCAGACTCGCCGCAACCAAAGTGTTGAAAAAATATTTTCAACATTTCCAGCACTCTGGTAGCGAATTCGGAAGCATTCAGCGATGCCAGCTTCGCCCGGAAACTTCTGCCAAAATTCAAATTCGGGCGTTATGTCCCCGAGCGGTTGCCATCCCATAACTACACGGCGTCGGGTGCGGGTGTAATGTCAGACTTAGTGTCCTCGATCGCCAATTCGGGTACTGGCGCAGGCGGCTCAATTTTTCGCCAGACCGTGTAAGTCATTGGCTGACCGGT
>NZ_JAUBPE010000116.1:8782-14319 GCF_036700565.1 Microcoleus pseudofavosus SVA1_A4 | reverse complement strand
TCCCCGCTCGCGGCGTGGCTCGCGAGCGGGGACGCTCGCACTATATAATTCCGATGCTACCGGATTTGATATCACCCACAATCTCTGACTATAACTCACAATCTAAATAAACCCGCCCCCACTACCACCTTACCCAGGGCGGGTTTATGGATCTTTTAGTTTTTGAACATTTGTAAGTTCACACAAAACAGTAATCCCGCTACGTGGGTAGCGGGATTGATAGGTTGCAGTTTAGCTATTCTCTAGTTTGGCTAGAGTTGAAATTAGCGGACTGCTGAATTAGCTCAGGTTAGCCATTTCTTGCTGGAGCGTGCTTTTGGCTGCTTTGAATTGAGTAGCCATTTGTTCCATTTGTGCTTCGCTAAAGTTGCGGCGAATTTGAGGGAACATATCGTTTTCTTCTTCTTTTACGTGATCCTGAACCGCTGTTTTGAGCAGTTTGATTTGGGCTTTGAAATCAGAAGAACTGGGATTCATTGCCTTAATTTGGGCAAGCATCTGCTTCATTTCTGCTTGCTCGTCGTACAGTTCTTGAGTGTTGCTGTAGTAGCTGCGAATTGCTGGGTAAACAATTTGTTCTTCTGCTTCAGCGTGAACGCTTAAATCTTTGTACAACTGACCGAAGAATTCTTGCAGTTTTTTTGGATCGTCGGTTTTTTCGATCTCCATAAATAGGGTATCGGCTTTGCGGTGATCCATTGAGATGATTTCGGTGATGTTCATCTCATCTTTGGTGCGGGTAACTGCACCGCCGATGATGCCAGTCATCGCGGCCATTGCATCTTGCACGCGGGCCCAAACGCCTTGGTCGGGGTCTTTGCCGGTCAGTTCGCGCACTCCTAAAATTTCGAGAACTCCTTTGAGTTGTTCTTGGTGAGCGCGGTTCTCAAAGTTAACTGTGTTGAGGGGAGTAATGGCGGCTTCGATGTCTGCGCCGACTACTTGAGCGGCTTTGTGTACTAACAGACCGGCCATTGTTTGTTTGTGTTTGAGCAGTTCGTGCTGGGTGACTTTTTCAAACAATGTGAGTTCAGAACCTTGCATGAGTTTCTGAACTTCTTCAATCATTTTTGTGCTGGTTTCTTTGGGTTCGGCTTGAATGCCGTATTGTACGATTACGGTTTCTAATACGCCCAAGTTTTTGCGATCGTCCTCAAGCATATCCCGGAAGCGATCGCACAGTTCGGAGTCGTTGCAGGAATTGATGAACAATTGCTCGTTGGCGATCAAAAGGTTTTGCAGCGCTTTCATGTCTGCTAATTTAGTCGCGATCGCTTGGCGCTTAGTATCTTCTAAGGTAGCTACCATCTGTCGTTTCTCCTCTCAAGGTCTTTAGTGTTCTTACATCTTTTAATTTATTGAAATATTCTGATAACACCCTCTTTCTCGCGACTGATTCATTAATATCCCGCGCAACCTATTGACTTTTGATCAAAAAAATGGTACTTAATTAAGGCTAAGGTCGTTTTAAAAAAAGCAAAAATTACCCTTAATTACAACAGTCAACAGTCAACAGTCAACAGTCAACAGTCAACAGTCAACTGACAACAGTCAACTGACAACTGCCCACTGACAACAGTCAACAGTCAACTGACTTTTGTATCAATTAATCCCGATCGCATAGCTGTAAAGCGCTACCATAGTTGCAGCCGAAGTTAACTAAAGTTTAAGAATAACTAGCTTGTCTCAACTGCTCACTGCTTTAGAGTTCCCAGCCAATGTCTGGAAGCTCAACAACGGGTTAACGGTCATTCACCAGCGGATTTCGGCCACACCGGTGGTCGCGCTAGACGTGTGGGTGAGGGCTGGCGCTACGCTAGAGCCGGATTCTTGGTCGGGAATGGCTCATTTTTTAGAACACATGATATTTAAAGGGACGGATTCGATCGCCCCTGGAGAATTTGACCAGGTAATCGAAAATCGCGGCGGTGTCGCCAATGCAGCTACAAGTCACGACTACGCCCATTTTTTCGTCAACGCTGCGGCCGATTATTTAGCAGAAACAGCCCAGCCACTGGCAGAATTGCTGCTGCGCGCTTCGATTCCAGATGCGGAATTCGATCGCGAGCGAGATGTGGTTCTCGAAGAAATCCGCCAAGCTCAAGACAGTCCCGATTGGCTGGGTTTCCAAGCAATGATGGAAACAGTTTACCAGCGACATCCCTACAGGCGATCGGTACTCGGCACGGAAGAACTGCTGATGTCGCGAACTCCCCACGAAATGCGCTGTTTCCACCGATCGCACTATCAGCCGGAAAATATGACTGTGGTGGTAGTCGGGGGAATTGATGAACAACAGGCTAGGGATGTTACGGAGAAAGCTTTCGAGCAGTTTTCCGATCGGTGGGATTGTCCCAAATTAACCGCAGAGGCGGAACCGCCACTGATAGAAATTCGCCGTCAGGAACTCTGTCTCCCCCGATTGGAACAAGCGCGGCTGATGATGGCCTGGACGGGGCCGGGAGTGGAACATTTGCAAAGTGCTTGCGGCTTGGATTTGCTTTCGGTGTTGCTTGCAAACGGGCGGACTTCACGTTTAGTCAGGGAACTGCGGGAAGAATTACAATTAGTAGAGGCGATCGACAGCACTTTCTCGCTGCAACGGGAATCGAGTTTATTTACTATCAGTGCAATCTTGGACGCCAAAGATATTGAACAGGTGGAATCTCGGATTTGCGATCGGCTTTGGGAATTGCAGTCTGAGCCGGTTTCTGAGGTAGAATTGCTCCGCTGTAAGCGTTTGCTGTGCAACGATTTTGCTTTCTCGCTCGAAACGCCGGGACAGCTAGCCGGTCTTTACGGATATTACAATACGATCGCCAGTGCCGAATTAGCGCTCAGCTATCCCACCAGGATTAAAGGTTTTGGGCAATTAGATCTGCAGCGCCTAGCTCAACAATATCTCTCTCCCTGGCGCTACACGGCCGTGGTGCTCAAACCAATCTAATTGGTAAACGGGTGAAAATAAATATCTTTTGTACCGGATGAGGTTCGGCGTTTGTCCGTGTTTCTCTGTGCTTGTGGCGCATCCTACCGAATAGATGTTCGCTGTTTGGGAAAAGGCTTTCTGTGCTTGTGCCGTACCCTACGGGATAGAGGTTCGGCGTTTGTCCGGGGTTCTCTGTGCTTGTGGCGCACCGTACAGGATAGATGTTGTTACATTTAGATGTTGTGCGTCAGGCCCGACCCGGTATGACATCATACAAGATGCACGTGGAAAATAGAAAAATGGCGATCGAGTAATTACCAATTACAAATTACCAATTACCCATTTTCAATTACCAATACTTCAGCTACGCTCAGTACAAGTTCCCAACTAAATTAACCATGAAAAATGAAATCCAGCGCACGGTTTTAGACAACGGTATTGTTGTCTTAGCAGCAGAAAATCCAGCAGCAGATATTATTGCCGCTAGGATATTCCTGCGGGCCGGCAGTCGCTACGTGCAGCCGGAACAAGCAGGATTGTGTCACTTGCTGTCGGCGGTAATGACTAAGGGAACCGATCGCCTGTCTTCGCTGGAAATTGCCGAGCGTGTAGAATCGGTGGGAGCGAGGTTGAGTGCCGACTCTACTACAGACTATTTTTTAGTGAGTTTGAAGACGGTTTGTGCGGATTTTGAGGATATTTTAGAGTTAGCGGCGCAATTGACCCGATCGCCCACTTTCCCGGAAGCTGAAGTCGAACTCGAACGCCGCATTGCCATATCAGCAATTCGATCGCAGCAAGAACAGCCATTTGCGATCGCCTTCGAGCAATTGCGGCACGCGATGTACCAGGAACACCCATATGCTTTCTCTCCCTTGGGTACGGAAGCTACTATGTCAAAGCTCACCAGAAACGAGCTCGAACAGTTCCACAAAACCTATTTTCGTCCCGATAATGTAGTTATTTCTGTAGCCGGCAGAATATCGACCGAAGATGCGATCGCCCTGATCGATCGAACTTTTGGCGACTGGAAAGCGCCTTTAACACCCCTGCCAACTTTAACCGTCCCCCCCCTGTCACCATCCCCTCAATCGGTCGTTACGGCGCAAGATACGCAGCAATCAGTGATTATGCTGGGCTACCTCGCACCCTCTGTCAAAAATCCCGATTACGCAGCGATTAAGTTGCTGAATACTTATTTGGGTAACGGTTTGTCGAGCCGATTGTTTGTGGAATTGCGGGAAAAGCGGGGCTTGGCTTACGACGTTTCCGCGCTCTACGCGACGCGCTTGGACACGGCACAGTTTGTGGTGTACATGGGTACTGCGCCGGAAAATACGGCGACTGCTTTTGAAGGATTGCGGACAGAAGTCGATCGACTCGCCAACACCGAACTAAGCGAGGAAGAATTGCAAGCTTGCAAGAATAAAATGCTCGGTCAATATGCTTTAGGAAAACAAACTAATTCGCAAATTGCCCAAGTTTTAGGCTGGTACGAAATTTTGGGATTGGGAATTAAATTTGACCAGCAATTTCAAGAAGAAATTGCACAGGTGACAGCTTCAGAAGCGCGGGATGCTGCTAAGAAATATTTTGTAGAACCGTATATTTCTTTGGTGGGCCCGGAGGCGGCGATTACAGAGTTGGGTGTAGTGGCTGTTTGTTGAGTAGGAAATTGGCGATCGAACTTTTGAAAAGTTCGATTTCTCGCAGTCTTTAATAAGACGGGAGCATCTCACTAGGCACTTGTCGTCGAGCTCATCAATGATTGTTTCTTCAGTAAGTTGTGAAAGGTCATTCCAAATGAAGGGTTGGATAGTGATTGCCATGACATTTTCTCCTTATTTTTGAACAAAAAGCTATTGGGAGGATCGGGAAGCCGAGCCACATTACAAAGAACTGAGCAGCCCAACGTTCCTGCTCACCGGACGCAGACAACCTTGGCATCTCACCAATGACTTTGATCCGTTCCGGTGCAGCAGGCTTGTTAGCCTGTTTAATCTAACAACCTCGTGCACCAGTAATGCATGGTTATGCAACCAGTATTTTACCGGCACCAGGTCCAGGCACATAATCCCAATACTGTCCTCCTTCTATCCCTCTAAACCCATCTTTGTCTGGAGAATCTGAACTCTTCGATGAAGTATCACCTATACCTTGTCTAATAGCTATCTCACACTTAGCGGCAGCTGATGTGGTCAAACTAGCAGTAACATTGGCGGCTGCCAAAGCCTCTATCTCATTCCCCGATTGAGCAGATGTATATGCTTTACTAAAAGCAAGCAAAGCTTTAGAGAACTCAAGAGCACAGTCACCAATTAGTTCTCCAGTAGTCTTTGTTATAGTAACTGTGCTTGCCAGAGGTGCGTCTCGATCAGCTAAAGACACCATAGGCAATTCTGCTGGGTCAGCAGTTAATCGAAGTTCAGTACTACCAGTCGTACCTATTAATCCTGCTGGTAAGGCTCCCATAAAAAGCTTTTGCCAACTTCCCCAACTTCCTCCAGGTACACTCTGTGAAATTCGGTAGGATTCATCATCAAAACCAATTCCTATTACCTGGAGAGTACCATTAGGCTGTCTAGTAGCTCCAATTTGCTTCCATTGC
>NZ_JAUBPE010000116.1:0-8682 GCF_036700565.1 Microcoleus pseudofavosus SVA1_A4 | reverse complement strand
CCCTTCATATCAGCCCAACCAGTAAAGTTGCCATTCGGTTTAGTTTGCCAAGCGTGCCAAACAGAATCACTCATTGAGATGACAAATATTTCAAGCCGACCATCTTGATTGGCAGCTACAGCAAGTTGTTTCCATTGCCCCTTCATATCAGCCCAACCAGTAAAGTTGCCATTCGGTTTAGTTTGCCAAGCGTGCCAAACAGAATCACTCATTGAAATGACAAATACTTCAAGCCGACCATCTTGATTGGCAGCTACAGCAAGTTGTTTCCATTGTCCGCTCATGCTAGCCCAGCCAGTGAAGTTGCCGTTCGGCTTAGTCTGCCAAGCGTGCCAGACAGCATCATCCATTCCAATGACAAATACTTCAAGCCGACCATCTTGATTAGCAATGACAGCAAGTTGTTTCCATTGTCCGCCCATGCTAGCCCATGGTCCCCATGTTCCTGTTTTATCTGTCCACTGATGCCACACTGCTTGATCATTTCCAATCACAAAGCATTCGGGACGACCATCTTGATTCACTACAAAGGAAGACATACTTAACCTTCTACTAAATGTCTTAACTTAACAAGGAGTAATTTCCGCTTCGTAGTAAATACAAAACTCCTTTCTATCCAACCGGAAGAATCTACAGTAGATTCACGGTTCTTACTCAACCTTTGCACATTTGGCGATCGCGCCCTACCGATAACTTTTCGATTGCACCCTGACAGATAACCTAGCAGGCTAACTTCTTATTGGGCGGAAACTTTCCGTATAAACACCATGGAGGGGAGATAGGCGGAAAATTTCCGTATATCCTCTAGATGATAGCACGAAACTTTCTGAATATCGTGCCTATAGGGGCGCCCGAAAGTTTACGGAATGCCTACAACAGCGCGTTAAAGACCTCGATTTCCAGCAGACCCAAATAATCATGGTTCGATCGGGGAAAGGAGGCAAATATCGCGTCACACCCATGCCAAAAAAAGTTACAGTTAACGGTCATGATACAAACTTAACTATCCATACCAGAGTATTGAGTTCGTCTGTTGCAACGCAGAGTTATGCTGAGTGCTGAGTTTTGTGTTTCTCTATATATTGGCGTAAAACGTTATTAATTAGAGTTTTATACTGTTCTCCTTGAGCCTCAAACCACTGCTTCACATCTGGATCAAGCTGAACTAAGTTGTGGGCTTGAGCGGCTGGAATACGTAAAGTCGCTCGTTCAAAAAATTCATCGGTCAGCGGTGGAATATCTGAGTAGTCGATATTCTCTTCTGACCTTGACTCTAAGGCGGCCCAGTTAGTACCAGAGGTACTGTTCAAATCGTTTCTGCTCATGACGGTTAGCTCTTCGCGCTGAAATGATTCGGATTACATTGTTTTGACGTTCTGTCCAGACTACTACCGCTATTCCAGAACCGAGAAAACCGATTCCAAACCAGCGATCTTCGCCATAATCAAAACGATCGTCTAGCTCAATCAGCATTTCACCATCAAACATCGCGGGAACATCGGCAAAATCAATCTGATGTTTACGGATGTTTTCAAGGTTTTTCGCTTCGTCCCACTCAAATTGCATGAAGGATTAGGGTATGCCAGATTAAACTATCTTCCTTCATTATCACGCATTTGGCTGAACAGGTTTTATCTGCACTGGAGATCGATGTTGGGATCTAAACTCGATCGCGCGCAAGCATTAAACACGGGAAAAAACCTAGTCAGACTTCAATTGAACCTTTTCTGTTCCCGATCGGTCTAAATTGAACAGACGCCCGATATGTCTAATTTATATGTACTTAGTAAAGCACTTTCAGATTAAAAAAGAGCTGACTCCGTGGGTTAGCGGACTCCTCGCCGCTTCCCTGCTTGCAGGAGTAGGCTACACAGCTTACAGCCAACTCGCAGTCAAATCCAGCCGCGAAACCAGGCGCAAGGAAAAAACCGTTGCTGTCGAAAAGGTGAACCTGCCGATTACAATTTCGGCAAACGGCACAATTGTGCCCGAACGTTCCGTTAACGTCAGCCCCAAAACTTCAGGAATGCTCAAAAGTTTGCTTGTCAAGGAAGGAGATAAGGTTGAAAAAGGGCAGATTCTCGCCTACATGGACGACTCCAACCTCCAAGGGCAACTTACCCAAACTCGCGGACAACTCGCAGCCGCCGAAGCAAACCTGGAAAAATTGGTCAACGGCACTCGAACCCAGGACATTGCTGTGGCTAAGGCAGTGTTAGCAGAACAACAGGCAAGTTTGGAAAAATTGCTCAACGGCAATCGAACCCAGGACATTGCTGTCGCTGAGGCAGTGTTAGCAGAACAACAGGCAAATTTACAAAAATTGCTCAACGGCAATCGAAGCCAGGATATTGCCGTTGCTGAGGCACAACTAGCTGAACAACAGGCAAATTTACAAAAATTGCTCAAGGGCAATCGCCCTGAAGACATCGCCCAAGCAATTGCCAAACTCAGAGATGCTGAATACGCCAAAAACCAAGCTGAGGAAGACTTTCAGAGAAATCAGGAACTCTATAATGCCGGAGCCCTTGCTTTGCAAGTTGTGAACAACTCCCGCACCGCGCGCGATCGAGCTCAAACGCAAGTCAGACAAGCCGAACAAGCTGTAGCTTTGCTGCAAGCGGGTACTCGCCCCGAAGAAATCGCTTCTGCGCGGGCTGCTGTGGAGCAAAAACGGCAAGCTTTGACTCTGGCGCGATCGGGCGCACGTCCCGAAGAAATTGCTGCGGGGCGGGCTGCTGTGGAGCAAAAACGGCAAACTTTGGCCCTGGCGCGATCGGGCGCACGCCCGGAAGACATCGCTGCGGGGGAGGCCGCCGTCGAGCAAAAACAGCAAGCTTTGGCGCTGCTAGAAGCAGGTTCCCGCCCCGAAGACATCGCCCAAGCCCGCGCCCAAGTTCTCTCCGCTAGAGGCAGCCTGCAAAGCGTTCAAGCGCTGATCGGCGACACTGTGCTGCGGGCTCCTTTCACCGGCACTGTCACCCGCAAGTACGCCGATCCGGGCGCTTTTGTGACTCCCACGACTGCAGGTAGTGCGGTTTCTTCGGCGACTTCTTCTTCGATTTTGTCCTTAGCTTCAAAAAATCAATTAGTAGCAAACGTCGCAGAAACTAATATTTCTCAGATTCAGATCGGCCAGGCTGCGTCTATTCAAGCCGATGCTTTTGCGGGCAAGACTTTTGCCGGTAAAATCAGTCAAATTTCGCCTCAGTCGATCGTCCTGCAAAATGTGACAAGTTTTGAGGTCAAAGCGGCAATTATTAATGATGATAAAGAAATGCTGCGATCGGGTATGAATGTGAATGTGGAATTTAAGGCCGGTGAACTTAAAAATGTTTTGGTAGTCCCGACTGCGGCAATTGTCCGCCAACAAAGGGAAACGGGGGTTTTTGTTCCCGGTGGAGAAGATGGCAAACCTGCTTTTATGCCGATTAAGACTGGTATGACGGTGGATGACAAGACGGAAGTGCGATCTGGTTTGAAAGGAAATGAAAAAGTGCTGCTTACTTTCCCCCCCGGATCGCGGCCTAGATCCCAAAATCCATCGCCGGGGGGGATTCCGGGTTTGCAACCGGGTGGCGGAACGCGCTTGCGTTAGGGTTTTGATTTTTTTATTGAACCGCGAAGGCGCGAAGGGCGCGAAGGAGGAAAAGGAAGAAGGAACAAGGAAGAAAGTTTTAATTGCCCGATGCCCAATGCCCAATGCCCGATGCCCAATGCCCAATGCCCAATGCCCAATCAATAATAATATGAAATTACAGACTCGCCCCCGCCCCAACAAAATCTCTAACGTTCAAATCGCTTTCATGGCGACAGAGGCGCTGTGGAATAACAAATTGCGTACCAGTTTAACTATGCTGGGCGTAATTATTGGGATATCTTCGGTAATTGCGATTACTTCGGTGGGACAGGGAGTACAAAAATCAACTGAAGAACAGTTAAAGGCTTTGGGTACAAATGTGCTGTTGGTGTTATCCGGCGCTGCGCGATCGGGCGGTGTCAGTCAGGGAAGCGGTTCTGCTACTACCCTTACTTGGGATGACGCTAAGGCGATCGGCAAACAAGCTCCCGCAGTTAAGGCGATTTCGGCTTATTTGCAGCGCCAAGTGCAAGTCGTTTATGGCGGGCAAAATTCATTTACTGCTATTTTGGGAACGGATTTAAATTATCCCGATGTGAAGAACATTCAACCTCAAGCAGGACGGTTTTTTAATGAGGATGAATTGAATGCTGCTGAGCCAGTAGTTGTCCTCGGTTCTAAGGTGCGAGACGACCTGTTTGGAGTCGGCGCTAATGCGCTATCGGCGGATGTTCGCATTCAGGGAAACCGCTACAAGGTCATTGGAGTGATGGAAACCAAGGGGTCTGTAGGGGGAACCGATCAGGACGATCGAGTGTATATTCCTCTCAAAAATATGTCTTCGCGGATTGTGGGGAGAAATTCTTTAGCGGGGATTGCGATATCGGGTTTTTGGTTGGAAACTGCGGGCGAAGCGGATTTAGCGGATGCTCAATTTCAAGTGGAAAATATCATGCGCTTGCGCCACAATATTTATCCGCCACAACCGGATGATTTTCGAGTTGTAAATCAAGCTGAGATCGTTAATACTTTCAGCAATGTCATAGGTTTATTTACGGTTATGGTGGGAGCGATCGCCGGAATTTCTTTGGTGGTTGGCGGCATCGGTATTGCTAATATTATGTTGGTGTCTGTTGTGGAACGGACTAAGGAAATCGGGATTCGCAAAGCGGTAGGCGCTACTAATGCAGCAATTCTCATTCAATTTATGGCGGAATCTATTTTAGTTTCCACGGTGGGCGGAACGGCGGGAATTGGGTTGGGAATTGCGATCGCCTTTGGGGCCTCGACAGCGTTCAAATTTCCGTTTGTGGTTTCTGTATGGTCGATCACAGCAGGTTTTGGGCTATCTTTTACCGTCGGGTTGTTAGCTGGAGTATTGCCGGCTCGGAATGCCGCTCGCTTAGATCCGATCGCAGCCTTGCGGAATGATTGAAAAGCCTCTGTGTGCGCCATAAGCACCCTAGAGGTGGTACAGGCGTCTCGCCTGTGAATTTCTACTGAGAAAACATTGATGAACAACCAACCTAAGTTAGACAAATACAAGCAAGAAATCGCAGATTTGTACACCTGCAGAAGTCAAACCTATGACAATAGCGATTGGCATTTACAAATTGCTCACCGTCTGGTAGAATACGGGCGAGTGAATCGCGGACAGCAGATTTTAGATATAGCAACGGGAACGGGTCATGTGGCGATCGCAGCCGCTCAAATTGTCGGTTCTGAGGGTCGGGTTATTGGCGTAGATATTTCGGCTGGAATGCTCGATGTAGCTAGAAACAAAGCTCTAGAATTAAATCTCAACAATACAGAATTTTTGCTGGCGGATGCCGAAAATCTCGACTTTCCCGGTAATAGTTGCGATCGCATTTTTTGCTCTTCAGCCTTCATTTGGATGTCGGATCTGCACGCAGCACTCACTCACTGGCACACATTTCTCAAACCACGGGGAATCATCGGCATTCATGCCTTCGCCGACACCGCTTTTGTGGGCGGAGTTGTCACGCAGAAAGTAGCCGAAAAATACGGCATTTCCTTCAATATGAGCAAACCCACAGGCACCGTTGAAAAGTGCCGAAACCTACTTCAACAAGCAGGATTTAAAGAAATAGAAATTCAAATCGATCAAGACGGCAGCTATATCAGTTTAGAAAAAGCCAAAGCCATGTGGGCAGGAAATTCCCATCCCGCCCCCGGACAATATCCACCCCCATTATCAACACTTTCAAGCGAGCAATTAGCACAAGCCAAGGCTGAGTTTGAGGCTGAATTAGAAGCATTGCAAACCGAACAAGGAATTTGGAACGACATCACCACTTTTTACGTATTCGGTCAAAAATAGCAGCCTACAATCTCCCTGCCAAGTTAACATCTAACTGTACTCATCTGCGTTTATCTGTGTGCATCTGCGGTTAAAAAATCCAAATCTACCAGATATCACCTTACACTAAACCAGCTTGAAAAATCTGATTTGCGGTGAGGTTCAAATCAGAAAAAGTTTGCGACACAATCCGATCGTTCTCTCGAAAATTGAGGATTTGATATTCACCATCAACCAAGTTACCCACGGAAATCGTCGGTTGTTTGGGATTGCCAATAAAATTGCGTCCACCCAACGCAGCATAATCCACAATCCAATATTCAGAGATACCCATCTCCTCATAATCAGCATATTTTAAATAGTAATCATCGCGCCAATTGGTTGACACAACCTCAATTACCAAAGGTATCGATGCACCCAAGCTGAGGATAGATTTTTTTTGCCACAAAGTTTCGTTCACCAGATTTGCACGATTCAGCACCAACACATCAGGGAAATAACCAGAATCTTTTTCAGGAGGCCTGACTATCGCTTGGTTGGGGATACTGTATGGCAATCTCAGACGTTTGATTTCAAAGGAAACTTCGATTGTAAGAAAGCCTTTAACTTCCTCGTGTTCGCCTACTGGTTGTGCCATCTCAACAATATCTCCATTATGCAGTTCGTAGCGTACCGCCGAATTTTCAGGCAGCCACTCCACAAATTCCTCGAAGTTTACGAGCTTGGGTAAAGCTTGAGTCATAGGTTTTCAGAATTACCGATAATATCAATTATATCTCTATCTATCTGCGTATATCGGGGTGCATCTGCGGTTACAAATTCCGAATCTGCCAGTAGTGCTAGATTCAGACAATTTAAAATACTGGATTTAATCGGGCGCTTTTCATCCCAAAATACGATCGCTGAATAAAAGTTAATTGCCGCCGGTGAATTCAAAAGCTCAAAAGTTTGACGTGCAACTCTCTCGCTGTCAAAGCTGAGAAAGTAAACAGTATCATCGAAGATTGCAGGTTTATTAGCTATTTCACCGATTAACCTAAAATCCAATTTTTTATAAAGCCCGCAAATCGCAATTTTCCAAGGTTTGAAGCTATAATCGCCTACTCCAAAAATCGAAAATCGAGGGTTATTTTGATAAATTTTGCTTTTCCGATTATCTAGATATTGCCCGCACTTCTCTAGATAACGTCCGGTTTTAGGAGCTATAGTTTTGATATTTTCGGTTAATTCACCGATGAATTTTTGAGTAACTAGGATATATCGATCGGTAGCATTAATGCGATTTTGAGCAACATCAGATCCTTTAAATAGCGGAAATAGATAAGTTTCCTCAAGCTCAACAGCTTCTCCCAATCGATTGACAAACAAATTATCAATTTTCCGAAACTCCATAACGCCAGAACAGTCGTGCTTTACACCAGATCGCCATTTCGTTCCTGAATTTACAGCATATAAATTACTCAATTTATTGAAAGAGTCTATATCCTTAATCAGGAGATTTTTTTGATATCCGATTCGGTGGCATTCTGAACTTTCTAAACTGCTAAATACATCGCAGAAGTAGTTTTGTGAGCTTGAGTCAAACTTGCAGTATAACAAACAGGCATCCACATTTGCACCAAAATACTTTTTAGCATCTATTGTGTAAGTTGCACACCTAGCGAGATTAAGTTTTTTTGAATTAATGTAACTCAATAACTTTCTAGCAGTGGAAGTTTTGCAAAGCATTGCCAGATCCGCATTGCGATTTTGCAGCCATTGCACCGCCTGAATTAGCATCCATTCTGAGATATCGAAGTTACTCTTACCTGTGAGAGCATCTAAGCCGATGTGACTTTGAAAGTTGTTTTTTTTAGGTAAATTGTCGCTACCAATAGTTCCTTGTTGCGAGTTGGTCACCCAAGGAAAGTTGCCGAGTACAAGCAGTCTATGATTAAATTGGTTGATTAATGATGTCCAGTCAAACTCAAAAAAATCTCCGTGCTTAACCTCACATCTTCCATCCTGTAACAATTCATGCTTAGCTCTTAATTCTCTTAAATAACTTTGATTGATTTCAACCCCGATAATCTTGCTGGCCGATGGAAACGAATTTGCAGCAGCTTTAATGAAATTACCTATCCCGCAAGTGGGCTCAATGATGACTTTGGGGTTGACATCAAGTTCTATCAATTTCCGACACACCATCTCAGCTAATTCCAGCGGTGTCTGAAAATCGCCGTATTCTAGTTTTATTTTGCGATGGGTGTAACTCATCGGTTAGATTGATAAACTCTTAATTACAACTTATTATTGAAGAAATAACTTAGTTCCCACCACATTTCGCCATTACTCCAAAACAAAAAATCACCGGGATAGCTAAAGCTAATATCTAAACTCGCAGCAATATATTCCTTATAAACGGGATGGAATTTATATTCCAAGGATTTTATTTTAGTTATGAGTATAGTATCGATAAAACAAAGTCTACTGATAAGTTCTATGTAAAACTCTTCTGTTTTTCCCCAATCATCTAATTCCTCTATACCTGAAGTTCCTAAAGATGTTTGAACGAAATAAACTAAATCATTATAATATTCTAATAAACTTAAATCATTATAATCTTCTAAGATTATTCCATCATTATCCGGATCTATAATTATCAAACTCTCAATTTCTTCTCGTAGCTCTTTTATGATCTCCTCTTGTCGAGCTATTGTTGCAAGGTAAGGATTCAGGTGAAAAATAGTGAGAGTGAGAGCCGAGAAATATGGTAATGTAGTCAGATGAGCGAAAAATCAGA
>NZ_JAUBPE010000115.1:0-14641 GCF_036700565.1 Microcoleus pseudofavosus SVA1_A4 | reverse complement strand
CGTTGATAGGCGTTAAGTGGAAGTCCTGAGAGGGATGAAGCTGAGGCGTACTAATAGACCGAGGGCTTGACCTCTATTGTTTGATGGTGATGATGATGACTTAATTCTCTGCAGTCTTCAGGGTTTTTTACCCTTATTTTTTTTCGGTCTGTCGAAAGACGCACTGGCACCAATCCGATTCCATCCCGAACTCGGTTGTTAAACGCCCAGGTTGCTAATATATTTGGTCATTCACGGCAGCTCGAAAATAGATCAATGCCGCTGGACAATATACAAACAAAAGCTTCTCTGATGTAGGAGCTTTTGTTTTAGGTTTTAAAGAACTTGGACGGGCTAGCCAACTGTTCTACTCTCGGTTTGAGATGATGCCGTAAACCAATCGTCCGGCTTTTGACCTATTTTACCTGTTTATCACGGCGACTTTACTCTCGATCGCGCGATCGTATAACCGCGCCGTGTAACCTTTCTGCACTTATCCAGCAAGCCCTAAATAACGCCGGTCAAGGTAGAGCTGTTTTTTTGATTTACCGAGAATTGTCACTTCGCGGTCGAGCTCAACCAGCAGGCATTCCCGCCCATCCCTCCACACCTCAACTACGGTGGCTCGCTCGCCTTTGTACTCCTCGGCGCCGGGATACCGATCCGAAACTTTCACTCGATCGCCTCTTTTGAATTGGAGTTGAGGGGCGATCGGATTGTTACAAGTTTTTGAGTTGTTAAGTAGTTAAGCAAAATTAATTACATAATTTTCTCCAAATTCTTTAAGTATTTTTTCCACACATGAAACAAGAGCTGGCCAGCTAGAATAGGCATTTATTTCGATCCATTCATATTTAACAATACTTCGGACAGTTTTTTAACGGCCCTGTAAGCCGAGGGCGAGGAAGCCCTGCCATTTTTTACGCATTTTCTGAAACTTAGCGCGCTTACTTAAACCTTGAAAAAATAGTCCAGCATATAGCCAGTAAGGGTTTCGGAGACTCGACTATATCTAAAACTGTCCGAAGTATTGCTTGTGGGACAAGGATTATGTCTCACCACTACTTCCGTATCACTACCAAGCATCATAACTTGGCTGTACAATAAAGGGTTCTAGCCGTGGGTCGCCCGTATTCTTAGCCTCAAACGCTAAGGATAATGACTACACTTATTACCTAGCAAAGCTTTTAGGCTAGCGGACAGGTCTGTTTAGCAGGCCGAGTAAGGAAAAACTATAAATATGGAAAAAAACTATACATTTCAATTCAATCCTTCCACTGCCTTAGAAGCCCTGAAAGCTGGTAAATACGACCCGCTTAACTTCTACGAAGCGCGTTTAGACCTGTTTAACCTCTCGGTAATGGCAGACTATGACCAACTCATTTGCCTACCCACATTAACTGCTATCGACAAATACTGGTATCAGATTGAAACAGCCCGAAAAGTCCTCAGACAAATGGGGGGACGGGCATTACTAGCGGATGAAGTCGGATTGGGTAAAACCATTGAAGCGGGACTAATCATCGCCGAATACTTAGCTAGGGGGATGGTAAAGTCCATCCTAGTGTTAACTCCGGCATCCCTAGTTTCCCAGTGGCAATCAGAGTTAAGTGACAAATTTAATATCGCTACTATCACCACAGATAACCGTGACCCACAACAACCGATAGACGAATTTTGGACAAATAATCCGCGAATTATCGCTTCATTAAACACGGCTAAGTCTGCTAAACATTATCTTCACGTCACCAGTCGTACTTGGGATTTGGTTGTTGTCGATGAGGCACACCATCTAAAAAATCGCAGTACCCTCAACTGGAAACTGGTCAACGCCCTCAATAAGCGGTTTATCCTCATGCTTACTGCTACGCCAGTGCAGAACTCCCTTGTGGAACTGTTTAATCTGCTAACCCTCCTCAAACCGGGACTGCTACAAACAGAAGCCGCTTTTAAAAAAGAATACGTCAATTCCAAGAATGGACGAGTCCCTAAAAATCCCGAAAAGTTACGCACTCTGATGCGGGAAGTTATGGTACGAAATACCCGCGCCCTAGTAGATGTCAAACTGCCCAAACGCTTCGCCACCACAATTACCGTTACCCCGGCAGCCGGAGAGGAGAAACTTTACCAAGACTTGAGCAAGTATCTACGTTCTTCAGAGGACAAACTAGACAGACTCTCCCGTACTAATTTGCTAATGCGAGCGGGTTCATCTCCTAATGCTTTAGCTGACTCCCTCAAGCAACTGACTATCCGCCTACCCGATGAAGAACTGAAGTCTTTAGCTGCACGAGCATCCCAAGTCAAGCAGGTCGAGAAAGCAAAAACCTTAGTAGAGATGCTCTCCAAATCTCGCCAGAAAACCTTAGTTTTCACAACCCATAAAGCAACTAGCACCTATTTAGCTAAAACGCTGCAAGCGGCAAATATCCCCTTTGCAGAATTTACTGGCGGAATGTCCCTTAAACAGAAAGATGAGGCTATAGCCGCATTTCGGGATAATGTTTCTGTACTCTTAGCATCGGAAACAGGGGGAGAAGGACGTAACATCCAGTTTGCTAATGCGATCGTTAATTATGACCTGCCCTGGAACCCAATGAAAATTGAACAGCGCATTGGTCGTATCCACCGCATCGGACAAACCCAGGATGTTTTTATTTTTAACTTCTGTCTCAAAGGCAGTATCGAAGAGTATATTCTGCGGATACTGCACGACAAAATTAATATGTTTGAACTGGTAGTCGGAGAAATTGAAACAATTTTAGGCAATGTGGATGATGAATTTGACTTTAGTGAAGTTGTCATGGATATCTGGCTTAAGCATCAAGTTAAACCCGAATTAGATCGAGCCTTTGAGCAATTGGCAGATAATTTGTTGAAAGCCCAAAAACAATATGAGCAAATTCAAGAACTGGATGAACAGATTTTTGGCGAAGATTTTGAAGCTTGAAAAATTGATTTGATTAAATATGTTATCAGACCCAATAATTACTACTTTAGAAAAAATTGTAGCTCTCCATGACGGAATAGCTGAACCGGCTGGGGAACACGTTTTAAATGCGCTGTTAAATGAAAACATAGCCTCGTTACTTTCTCTACCAGAAGAAGTAACTTTTACAACTATCACTGATGTACCTCAAAGTGTTTTTGTTACTTATCATTCAGAAGTATTAAATAAATTATCTGAACTATTAGCTGTCAAAGGGCAGATTAGTGCCTTGGGTGTAAAATTTGATGGCTATCTAAAAGCTACGGGATTTGACAAAAGCATACCAGAGAGATTCAAACCTCAAAATGGGTTAATTCGTTTTGTAGATGCTAAACCATCAACCACTCGCTACATTTTATGTAATGTGGCTTACACAGCGAATGCCGAAGAAAAAAGGATTGGTCTAGTTTCGTTTATTATCAATGAAATAACAGGAGTAACACCAGTACAAATTGGGGATGCTTTATTTTGGGAGTCTGACAGAATGGATGTGGATAATCAAGAAACACCATTTTCTATTCCTTTTGATGAGTTGTTGAAGTTAATCGAACATCAAAGTGGAATATTGATTGGAAAATCTTTAGATAATTGGCAGGCTAAATTAACAAGAGCAAGAGCTAGGGATGAAGAAAGACTCAAGGATTATTACAACACGATTAGCTCTGGGATTCGCCACAAGATTGAGTTAAAAAATTTGATTGGTGATGAATTAGACAAAGAATTAGCTCGAATTGAAGCTACTAATAGAGAGCTAGATCGAAAATTGTTAGATATCCAAGAGCGTTATGCAATGAGTGTAGAAGCTTGGTTGCACAGTGCAATGATTATCCATCTACCTACAGTACATATTCAATGTGAGTTGCAAAGAAAGAAAACGAAACGGACTGTAACAGTAGTTTGGAATCCGTTCACTAAAATTATTGAACCTCTTTGCTGTGAATTATCAGGAGAACCTGTTTACGATTTCTATTTAGATGATCTATCAGCTAAAATTATCTCCCCGACAGTTTGGACTAGATAAGCGCGAAGCTTTTAGCATCACCGTACAAAAAACCTTATCTGTAGTGACCTGCAATCATCATTTGTGACAAGTTAAGAAAAAGTGCAAATTGTCAAGGGGGTAGACAAAAAAAGGTAAAATAGGATGAAACCTTGACCGGACAAGCAGTTGAGCCATAATTAAACCAGTTATGAATAGCAAAAAACGAATCAACCGAGATCATGCAAAGAAAAAAAATCGTCCCCAAGTAGAAAATGAAGCGGTAGCGAATCACCTAGAAGATTTATTAATTCCAGCAATGGCTGCCCAAAAAACTTTTTATCGCCAATTAAATTTAAGAGATAGGATTCTGACACTACCATTAATGATGGCAGCAATATTAAGTCTCTTATGGCGAGACGTAGCAGGAGTAACAGAATTAACCAGATTATTAAATAGATCAGGATTTTTATGGTGTCAGCCACAAGAAATTAGCCAACAAGCGTTGTCACAAAGATTTTTAACTTTTCCCGCAGTTTTATTTGAAAAAGTATTTAAAGAATTACTGCCTCATTTTCGTCGCGAATGGTTGACTAGAAAATCGAGACCATTACCAGATAGCGTACAATTTGCCTTAAAAAACTTTGAAAATATCTGGATAGCTGACGGCTCAACATTAGAAGCATTATTTCGTAAACTAGAAAGTTTATCAGATGTTCCAATTTGTCAATTATCCGGGAAAATGGGAGTAATAATAGACCTAGTAACTCATCTTCCCGAAGAAATTTGGTTTTGGACAAACCCGAAACAAGCAGATACTAATTGGGAGGAAGAATTACTAAAAACAGTTAAGCCAAAAACCTTGCTGTTATTAGAGAGAGGCTTCTATCACTTCGCTTTTGGGTCAAAATTAATCGAGCAAGAAATTGGATTTATTACTCGGATTAAGAAAGGTGCATCTTATCAAGTCGAGCGGGTATTAACCAATACTTATGATGTCAAAGACCAGATAATTAGGATAGGTGCAGGGACAAAAAAAACACCAGCTTTGACTATAAGATTAGTACAAATTCGCTCGAAAAATTCCTGGCGTTCTTATCTAACAAGTGTCCGAGAACCCCAAATATTGCCCCCCTATGTAGTAGCAGATTTATATCAAAGACGCTGGCGAATAATAGAAGAGGTATTTTGTACAGTAAAAAGATTGTTAAATCTCAGCTATTTATGGACAGGTTCATTAAACGGAATCAAGCTCCAAATCTGGGCTACTTGGCTATTTTATGCGGTTTTAGTGGATTTAGGAGATGCGGTTGCAGATGAATTAGGAGTGCCAATTGAACGTGTTTCATTAGAAATGATTTATCGGGGGATGTATCATTTTTCTGTGGCCTATCAAAAAGGAATAGCTTCTGACCTAGTTAAGTATTTTGCCGACGATAAAAATCAAGATTTAGGGATTGTTAAGCGACGACGAAAACCTCATGTCAGGCTAATTATTTCTCCTTTCCCTGGAACTCAAAGAAGTCCAGAACAATTTTTTTTTAATAATAAAGGAACAAATGGAGTCATATTTTAATTGGATCAACAGGTAAAAAATGAGTAAAATTACTCATTGACAATAGTGCTTTTAGCTTAACTTGTGAGTAATGTAGGGTTCTAGACTGTAGGTTTGAATAATTAGGGGTGAGTTAAGGTTTTTGGCAATGGTGTACTGATTGCGAAACTGCACCAGTTAGCTAAAGGTGGGATACTCGTTTTTCAGGAGTTTGATAACTACAGGTTGTTGGTCATCGGTACGGATGGCTTGATAAACTAAGGTGCGAGTTCCGTTATAAATTGTTTGGATAATTTGATAGTTGAGAATTTGACTGTTTGTGCTTTGGTTGTGGTTTTGGTGGGAGTTATTTATAGCTATTGTTGACGTAAAGTTAGTGAGTGGTTAAATGAGTCTGAAGCTCAGGAAAAAAATTAACTCTTTGGCTCTACTTAAGTTGGTAAGCTGATGATAAATTCTGTTCCCGCTCCCGGTGTTGACTTGACGTGAATAGAACCGCCATGTTTTTCGACGACAATTTGCCGCGCGATCGCCAATCCCAATCCTGTTCCTTTGCCAACGGCTTTTGTAGTAAATAAATGGTCAAATATTTTTTGTTTTACTTCTTCACTCATTCCTTTACCGTTATCAGCAATAACAATTTTTACTCTTTCATTTTCGACGGAGGTTACAATGGTAATGCAGTTAGGATTCGCCTGAATTTCGGCAAAACTCCGACCTGTATTTGATTCATCTAACGCATCGATCGCATTGGCCAGAATATTCATAAACACCTGATTTAACTGACCAGGAAAGCAATGAATCGCCGGAATATTCCCGTAGTTAGTGACAACTTCAATCGCAGGACGTAGTTCATTTGCCTTGAGGCGATGGCGTAAAATCAAGATGGTGCTATCAATCCCTTCGTGCAGGTTGAACTTTTGTTTTTGGTCGCTATCGGCACGGGAGAAAGTGCGGAGACTCTTGCTGATGGATTTGATGCGATCGCCACCATCTTTCATGGCTCTGATTAACTTAGGTAAATCATCCCGTAAATATTCCAGGTCAATTGTCTCTAATTCCTGTTTAATTTCAGTCCCAGGTTGAGGGAATTTATCGTTGTAGAGGTCAATCAACCCAAATAGGTCATTGATGGAATCTTGGACAGCACCAAAGTTGCCAATAATACAGCCGACTGGATTGTTGATTTCGTGGGCAACTCCGGCAACTAAGTTACCCAGAGCGGACATTTTTTCACTTTGAACTATTTGGATTTGTGCTTGCTGCAAATTGTTCAAGGCATTTTCTAATGCCAGCGATTTCTGCTGTAAGGCAAGTTCTGCAACTTTTCGATCGGTAATATAATCTGCCAGCGAAGCAACTCCTATTAACTCGCCATCCGCATTCACAAGCGCATTGTTATACCAAACACAAATAATCGTTTTGCCATCCTTTGTGAGATTTTCATTAATAATGTAATTACCACCCTGCTGCGATATAATATCGATGCTCACTCCCTCTAGTTGTGCTTGAATCGCTTTAGGAACGATGAATTTGAAGTGATGACCCAAAGCCTCCTGCTTGGTATAGCCAAAAATTCGTTCTGCTGCTGGGTTCCAGTCAGTAACCTGAAAATTGATATCCCACTCTATGACGGCTACTGGAGTTTGCTCAACCAATAGCTGGAGTCGTTGCTGAGATGCTTGCAACCGAGATTGTGCGGCGTTCAACCGATCGAGCGATCGCTCTAGTTGTTGAGCATATTGTTGAGAACGCTCGTAAAGTCGCGCATTTTCGATAGAAATTGCGGCTTGAGCGCAGAGTAAATTGAGCAGTTCCACGCGATCGCTGGTGAACGCCCCCGTTGCTAAATTATTTTCTAGATATAAAATGCCTATCAATTTACCTTGATGTAAAATCGGGCTACACAAGATACTCTTCGGCTGCTGACTAATGATATACGGGTCATTGGCTAAGGTGATATCTGCGGTTGCATCCGACAATACTACAGTTTGTTGGCTGTTTTTGACTTTGTAAATCAACTTGTGGGGAATATCTTGACTGTCTTCAATGGCAAGACTTTGTAGCACAACGGGTTGTGTTCCTTGGGTAATTGCGCCTTGAATTTGCAGATGCTTGTCTTGCAACAGCATTAACACGCATTTATCAGCCCCAGAAGTTTCAATCACGATGGAAAGCAAAGATGCAAGCAGTTTTTGAAATTCAATTTCACCAGAGATAGTCTGAGATGCTTTGAGAATTGCGGTTAAATCTAGAGTATTTGAGACACTACTACTGCTGGATGTACACGAACTGGTAGATGTCACAGTTCCCAAACTGAAGATAGTTTCGTAAGTTGAAAGAGGCGAACGGTTTTGCTGTAATATGGGCGCGAGTAATTTCGGGTAGCGGGTTTCCAGGTCAACAACTTTGGCTTTGGCTCCCCAGTGGGCATAGCCGTAGTAAGCTTCGATCATATAGTCCTGAGCAATGCGTTCCTTGCCCCAATTGAGATAGAACTTAGCAGCGAGTTCGTTGGCAAGGGCTGCTTCCTGGATATAGCCGTTAGCTTTGGCTCCAGCAATGGCGCGATCGTAGAGATCGATCGCGTCTGCACTCTGACCCAACACTCGACGGTTTTCAGCCTTGACTAAATCATACTTATGCTGAAAATTCATTGGAGCATAGCCTGCCCATGTCTTCAGCTTCGTTTGGTTTGCAGAAACTTGCTCGAGAATCAGTTCTTGTGGCGCTCGAGCTAGGTCTGGCAACACACGCAAACGGGCCAGAGAGTCATAGAAATGAAAAACTGGGACATAAGGGAGTCCTGCGATCGCCTTTAAATATATCTGTGTTCTATCCGCTTCAGCGATCGCCTCTGATCGCGCCTCAAAAAGATAGGCAAGAATCAGCTTGTGGAAATACCAAACACAAATTACGGTCTGATTTTTGGTTTCAACCAGTGAAACGGCTGTCTCATCAAACGCCTCACCCACCAGATGAATTGGGTTAGTAGATCGTCCTAATAAATTCAGAACCGTTTGGTAATTTAGGATATGTTGTGTGAGTCCAGCGGTCTGCTTCAATTGCTCCATTTTAGTTGCGAATGTCTTCATCGCCTGTTCAAGCACCAGCAAGTCATCGCCAATAAAATAGGAATGGTAGCAGTAAACAAGGACTGCATAAGACGCAAACTCAAAGTCTCCTGTCTCTAAAGCCGTTTGATAAGCTTTTAGTAAAGGAGCTAAAGTAATACGAGTATGCTGTTTCCAGGGAATGACTAGGTTATTAACAAGAAACTCGGTTCGAGCTTTGTTCTCCTTAGAACCTAAATGGTCTAAAAGGTTGAGAGCCAGTTGACCAAATCGATAGCCTGCTTCAATATCTCCGACTGTACTGATCAACGTGATCGCATGAGCAGCATAGGCAAATGTGGATTCTGAGGTGTGTCCATATTGCAGCGAAAGCTCGACTTGCTTAAGTACGATTAGAGGCGTGAGGGAGGGATGAGCCAAAAAAGCAGGAGACCAAGCTTTGCTAAAACGCGCATCGCGGCAATTTGCTCCGGTGCGGTCATTTGGGGCAAATGAATCAAACTCTCAATCGATTTTCCCGCATGCAGCGTTGCGATCTTTTCGAGTTCCTGCTGAAGAACATCTAAAGAGTGAGAATCGGGAAGGGCAACCCCCAAATATTGCAAAATCTGTTGACCGACTTGAAGTGCTTCTAGTAATTTACCTTGAGCAATATAGCCTTGAATTTGAATCTCATAAACTTTTACCTTGTCTAGTAAGTTTTCTGCAAAGCTGACGAGCGTTTCGATCAGTTGTTGTGCTCGATCAAAGTTAGTGTTTAAGAGTGCAGTTTCTGCTGTTTCAACGTGTAGAGCGAGAGACAAGGCATATTGATGAAACCAGCTATCCTCAGACAGGAGTTGTATGCCAATGTCTAAGTACCTTAATGCCTGTTTATAAGCCGATGAGGCTTTGGCCTTGCGACCAGCAACCAGATTAAGCTGTGCTAATCCTTCCCGTTCAATGTTGTCTCTGATTAAGTCGATCGCTGTATTTAGATGATTGACAATTTCAAAAATGTTAGCGTCCAGTTTGGCTTCTGGTGTATTTTGCAGGAGTAAGCGACCGATCTCGTAGTGAGTAGCTTGTTTTTGATCGTCAGGAATTAAAAAGTAAGCCGCTTGTTGGACGCGATCGTGTATAAATTTGTAGGCAACAGTGTGTTGATTTGTCTATATGTCTACAATCTTTTCTTGACCGACATAAAACTTATAAACATCACCAATTGGGACGATCAACTCTTCTTGTAATGCTTTCCATAAACAAGCTGCTGTTTCAATTTGAGATTCTTCGGCAACAATCGCTAAAGTTGCTAAATCAAAAGAGTTACCAATACAAGCTGCCAGTTTGATAATTTCTTGTGTTGATGGCGGCAGTTTACGTAATTGCAGGCTCATAAAAGCCACAACGTCATCTGTAACTGCCTGCATTGTCACTTGGGAAATATCACATTGCCAACAGCCTAATTCAAAGTCAAATTTAATCAGTCCATCTTGATGCAGTGCTTTGAGAAACTGGGTAGCAAAAAATGGATTACCTTTAGTTTTTTGATAGATTAATCCAGAAAGATTCCATGCCAAATCTTCGGGACATTTGAGTGTGTCAGCAACTAATTTATTTACTTGTACTTGACTGAGTGGCGCTAAAGCAATTGTGTTAATTATTGCTTGTGTATTTTGAATTTCACTCAATGTCAATAATAATGGATGTCCAGGATGGATTTCGTTATCACGATACGCACCAATGATAAAAAGATTCCCGGTATCAGCCATTAATAGCTGCATTAATTTTAATGATGCAGAATCAGCCCATTGCAAATCATCTAAAAACATCACTAAAGGATGTTCTTTGCTGGTGAAGACTTGAGTGAATTTTTGAAATAATAAATTAAATCTATTTTGCGCGGCTGTTCCTGATAATTCTACAGATAGTGGTTGTTGGCCAATAATGTTTTCTAATTCGGGAATAACTTCAATAATAACCTGTCCATTTTCCCCGACAGCCTCTAATATTTTATTTCTCCACTCCTGAATTTGGGCATCGCTTTCAGTCAATAATTGCCCCATTAAATCACGAAAGGCTTGCACAAATGCATAAAAGGGAATCCTGCGTTGAAATTGGTCAAATTTGCCTTTGATAAAATAACCCCGTTGTCGCACAATCGGTTTATGCACTTCGTTGACAACTGCGGTTTTACCAATGCCGGAAAAGCCAGCAACCAGCATCATTTCGGTTGCGCCACTACTGACTCGCTCAAAGGCTTGCAGTAAAGTTTCTGTTTCGGTTTCTCGTCCGTAGAGTTTATCGGGGATAATAAAGCGATCGCATACATCTTTCTGTGCAATCTTAAAGTCTTCAATTTGACCTGTTTGTTGTAGTTGATGTAAACATTTTTCCAGATCGAACTTTAAACCTAATGCACTCTGATAGCGGTCTTCGGCATTTTTTGCCATGAGTTTCATGACAATAGCAGAAATTACTGGGGGAATTTCTTTCCGGGTGATTTCTCCACTTTTTTCACCTTTTACTTTTGTTTTTTTATTTTTGATTTTCTCTGGTTGTTTAGCAATATGAGAATGGATCAATTCCATGGGATCGGTTGCTGGAAATGGTAATTCTCCCGTGAGTAATTCGTAGAAAGTTACACCCAAAGAATAAAAATCAGTGCGGTAGTCAATTCCTCGATTCATTCGACCCGTTTGTTCGGGAGAAATATAAGCCAGTGTCCCTTCTAAGACGTTGGGATTTACCAGTGTTTGGGTTTCCCGTGGAAGGAGAGAAGCGATACTAAAGTCAATCAATTTGACTTGTTTCGTTTCAGGATTAATGAGAATATTACTGGGTTTGATGTCTTTGTGAACGATCCGTTCCCGATACAATATATCTAAGCTGTTGCATAGTGCGATCGCGATCGCTAAAAACTCGTGTAAAGATTGTAGATTTCCGCTCATTACCCATTCTTTCAGAGAAATCCCCCCAAAGTCTTCCATGACTAAGGCATAGCCATTTTGATAGGGCTCCAGGCTATAGGTCTGGATAATTCCAGGTTGATGAAGGTTTTTGGAAATGGTATACTGGTTGCGAAACTGCACCAGTTCGCTGAAAGTTGGATACTCATTTTTCAGCAGTTTGATGACGACAGGTAGTCGCTCTTTGGTACGAAGGGCTCGGTATACTACGGTTCGACTTCCTGAATAAACGGTTTCAACAATTTGATAGTTAGGAATTTGATGGGTTGTAGTTAGGTTGTAGTTTGTGGAGGAGTTATTCATTGTTATTTTTGGCGGAAAGCTAATGACGGGTTTGTTGAAGGAGTCTGAATGTCAGGGAAAAGTTTATCTGTTTATCTTGGGAGCATCTCAAATATGCAATGAGTATAAATACTATTCAGGCCAAAGCGAGATTTAAATAAGCACAACGATGTTTCAGAACTTGAGCCAGATTGTCACGATTCCACCCGGCCCCGGATATTTTGATTCTCCGTCCAATTTGTTTAATTGTAGCCTCGACAGCACCGGAACCAATTGCGATCTTTTGAGACTGCATCGCCTGATAGTCAGGAATCCTACATCGATGTCGTTCTAGATAATCCAGAAAGTTCTTGACGTGAGGTACATCCCAGTCAGCCGTCATCAGCGATTGCCCCATCGACCTGACCACGCCAGAGATGAGTCTCCACTGTTCGCAAACGTTGATTAGAACCACCCAATTTGTAAAGGTTTTCCGCATCGGTGATACGGTAGTGCCCTGAAGGAAAGGATCGGAGCAAGCTATAATTAGAGAAGTGTTTGCCATAGCGTGATCTGACATTAGAAATTAATTTTTGCCCTAATTGTGGCTCAAAAGAAGTTAGTCGGAACGGTAAAACTCGGCATCATAAACAAAATTATAAATGCCGAGAATGTGGTCGTCAATTTGTTTTAAATCCGGGATGGAAACCTATTACAAAAGAACAAAAGGAATTAATGTCACGGATGCTACTTGAACGTATTTCTCAGGCGGGAATTGCTCGGGTACTACAAGTGTCAGAAGATACAGTGCAGCGATACGTTAATAGCCAAACGGCTGCTGTTAAGAAGCAAGTGGAGGTGACTCCCAAGGAAAAAAAGCGCTTGAGTGTTCAGATGGATGAGTTATGGTCATTCGTTGATAGTAAAGGAAATCAGCAGTGGATCTGGCTGGCATTGGATGCCCAGACTAGGGAAATTGTTGGTGTACATATTGGAGATCGTAGCGCAGTATCGGCTCAAGCTTTATGGGATTCAATGCCACCAGTGTACCGTCAATGTGCAGTAATTTATACCGACCATTGGAGTGCTTATGATTCTGTATTGCCCAGCAAGCGTCATCGCGCCGTGTAGATAAAGATAGTGGTTTTACTAGCTATATCGAGCGCTTCAATTGTACTATTCGACAACGAGTGTCTCGACTGGTAAGAAAGAGCTTAGCCTTCTCTAAAAAATTAGAAAATCATATTGCTGCAATTTGGCGGTTTGTGCATCATTACAATGCTAATTTACAACTCTAAATGCCTACTTTTCTTTGAATTCAGTTTTATTCTCTCGATCCTTTCCTTCAGGGGAGTACCGCGCGTTAATCCTTGCTTGCCCTCTAAGTTGTTCTCCCGCTGGTTCTATCTCAGAAATCTGAGGAGTATAACCCTCGCCCGCTAAAGCTTTGAATGCCTTAGAGCGTAAAAAATCTGAGACGTTCTGAACTTTCAATCCAACACATTCGGCCCCCTGCGTTTGGCTCATTCGATAGGAGCCGTCTGGCAGCATGAACCCATCGACTGTTAAGGAACCTATTTGCACGCCCGGCTCGAATGGCTCTCGCTGATTCAGTCATATTTCTCCCGTGTTTGACCTTTACTCGAACGCTTGCTGATTGCGGTCGCGGGTTTCCTGTGTTGTGCCAACGCTGCGGTTTTGCTAAGCCTGAGCTTTGTTCGCAAACCGCTACGGGATTTTAACCATTCGTTACATGATATTATCGTGTAAATTCAAACGATTCTATCTCTATAAGATACCATAACATATATGGTAAACGAGGTAGTTTATGTTTGCACTAAAAAGACGTTCTATAGATAAATTTGTAAAACCTGTGAAAGCACGAGAGTTTTGTAGGCTTTGGTTTGATGCCGACGCCCAGATGGAAGCTACCAGAGGCTATAGAGCGGAATGCGTTCGCTTGTTGAGCCGCATCCTGGCCGTGCAAACAGAGACTATTTCGAGTAAATGGGGAAGCGGCATTGATTTCGAGAAAATGCCCGAACAGTACGAACGCACCCTCGCTTATGCCAATTCCCTCCGTTCCATCCTCGACGCGGCGGGCAGCAATCCCGAACTCTCCAACATCATTGCCGAACGCCTCAAACAATCGCGCTAGCAAATAACCCGAAATTAATACCTTCTAATATATGGTAAACTTCTTGACAGCCCCGAACGCAGGTTTTAGGGTGGGAGTGACGCCCCGGCGCAGTGCGGCAAACACAGATGCCGGGACTTCTCCCATTCGCTGATAACACCAGCTACCAAGGAGCAACCTTATGTTCGCAGACTACGGGCAGCCGTCGCAACCCGCCCAATCAAGCTTTGTAGAAATACCCAATCCCCGCGTTACCACCGCAACGGGACGCATCGAAGTAACGGACGTTCGTTCGGAGACCGTCACCGGTCGCCTGCTGGATGACCAAGACAACCCGGTTCTCGAATACGGACGCCCGGTTTACATCTGCGCCCGCAAGTCGGAGGTCATCTGTTCCACAGAACGAGCCAACATGATGAGTTGGTGGGAACTAGGGGAACAAGCGATTACTCCGTACGCGGCACCCAACAAATATTCGCTGGAATCCCTAATCAACCGATTGGATGGACTCAACTTGGACGAACTGTATGCTTTGAGGACGTTCGTCTGTTTGGAAGCCGACCCGTTCCAAGCGTACTCCGGCACTGTCAACAGCGACTTATCCCATTTGCAGCTTTGGTTCCCCACCGTGCGAGCTCTTTGGGGAGCATCCCGGTTTTGTAAATGGTTAAAAGTATGATAAGAGCCAAAATTCTTCGCCCTCTGCTATATGATAGAAC
>NZ_JAUBPE010000114.1:0-14847 GCF_036700565.1 Microcoleus pseudofavosus SVA1_A4 | reverse complement strand
TAATTAATCCGAAACATCTTAAAAACTGGTTTACTAATTGCTGCTACTGTACCTCATAACATCCGGAAGTGCTGTATCTTGCAGCCGTTCCGTTTCCCGCCTCATAGCGGTACAGCTTCCTGCAAAACGCGCTCCCGAATCCGTTCTTTGAGCATATCTACTGTGGCGATATCGACTTTGCGATTGAGCAGTTGTTCTAGATCGAGCAACAGTCCACCTGGAAACCAAGGCGTGATTTTGTCTAAATCGTAATCCACTAACAAATCAATATCGCTTTCTGGGGTCGCTTCGCCCCGCGCTACCGAACCGAATACGCGCACATTGTAGGCTCCGTGCTTTTGGGCAATGGCTAGAATTTGCGATCGCTCAAAATACAGTAATTCTTGAATGCCTAATCCTGTTTTTTTCATCAAGCCCTCCTCAACAGGGGTCATTGTTAGTTAATCAGCGAAAGTAGCTTAAATCTTTAAGCATTCAAAGCCAAGCTATCAGACATTGTAGAGTATTGTAGTATGCTCTCATAAGCTTTCAGAGTTAACAGGAGTTCATCTGGGAATGCAAATTGAACCCTACGACCCTCACCACCAAGATGGCAGTTATTCGTCTTTCGCGAAGGGCATGGGCTCCGGTCTTTGATTCGATTCAGAAGGCGATGAACCCGCTCTGTTTACCAGGCATTCTATCCCAATCATAGGCGTGTGAGCCAGCAAAAAGCCGCCCTTGGATGTCTGTGCTGCGGAAGACACGAATGTATGGGTTGCGATCGATGCAGGTTCTACTGTGGGCTTTGTAGCCGTGAAACTACGCGTTTGGGACAGCATGGGTGAAATCTACACGATCGCTGTCGATCCAGACTTTCAAGGTCGCGGCATTGGTAGTGCTCTGATAGAATTCGCTCTGGCTTGGATGAAAGATGCTGGAATGTCTGTGGCTATAGTTGAGACTGGGGGCGATCCCGGTCGTGAAAGAGCCCGTCACACCTATGAAAAGGTGGGCTTCGAGCTATTCCCGGTTGCCAGATACTTCAAGAAGCTTTAAGTGCAGATGTTAAGTCTCAAGGTTTACTTGGTTCTAGAGGGGCGATCGCACTCGTTCCAATACTCTGCCTTGGCATGATTTGCGAAGGCTCTGCCTCCAGCAAGCGGCAAAGCTGCATCGGAGCGGTAGGTTGCGACATTAGGTTAATGCTACTGGATAAGACCAATATAAAGGATATTATTATTATCAGCAAAAGTGACGAATAACACCCCAGATTTCCAGGATAAACTATCAGAAGTGATGGATAACACCCAAGAACCCAGACTTAACCTGCTTTCGTTTCTGTTTAATTCCTTAAAACTAGGAGGTTGTCCAACATATCTGATGGATAATTCACCCCCCGGTAAGGGTATTATCCACATATCTGCGGTTGAATGTACAGTTATATTTTTTTGGCATTAAATGTGCCAACAGCAACAATTGGAGAAAACAGATGTGGGATGAAAGATACAGTACCCAAGAGTACGTATACGGCACAAACCCGAACGAGTTTTTGGAAGCAAACGTCAGCAGTATTCCAAAAGGTAAAGTTCTGAGCGTGGCCGAAGGAGAAGGGCGGAATGCCGTTTTCCTTGCGAAACAGGGTTACTCTGTAACCGCTGTAGATGCCTCTCTAGTTGGTTTGAATAAAGCCAAAAAGCTGGCAGAGGATAACGGGGTGGTTGTTGAGTTTATTCATGCTAATTTAGCAGAGTATGATTTAGGCGAAAATCAATGGGACGGAATTGTATCTATATTTTGTCCGTTGCCCTCTTCAACAAGAAAACAGCTTCATAAAAAAGTTGAATCCGGGTTAAAGCGAAACGGTGTGTTTCTGCTTGAGGCTTATACACCCGATCAGTTAAAGCACGGTACTGGCGGCGGAAATTCAGTAGATTCGATGCAATCTAAAGAATCTTTAAGCCTTGAGTTAGCTGGCCTAAAGTTTAGGCATCTAATTGAGCTCGAGCGCGATGTAGTAGAAGGTATTTATCACACTGGCATTGGCGCAGTAGTTCAGGCGATAGCATCAAAAGAAATATAACATTCTGGTGCAGCGGATTGCCTGAAGCCGATACGCTGAGATGCAGAGTTCCCAACAACCGAGGATATACGGAAAAATTCAGCCTTTCCTCCAGAAAATACTTAATATAGGGAACAACTCTACCTGTCCACTAAATTTAGAATGATATACAGAACGATTCTGGCTGTCCATCTAGTTCTGGGGGATAGCTAGAATCGTTCAGCCTAATAATATTTAGACACTCGGAGAGAGCAGATGGATAAGCCCAGCATTCACGGTAGTTGCCTTTGCGGAACTGTGACCTTTGAAGTGAACCCACCGTTCCAGAAAATGGCTCATTGCTACTGCTCGCGGTGTCGCAAAGGCACGGGTACAGGCCACGCCACAAATCTAACCGTTGATCCGAGCGAGTTCCGATGGCTTTCAGGGGAGGAAGGCATCACGCGTTACGACCTTCCCGCGGCAACGAGCTTCAGCAAATGGTTTTGCAGTCATTGCGGGTGCCCGGTCCCGCGTCTAACGCGCAGCGGCCTAATTGTGGTTGTTCCAGCCGGCTCGCTGGATACAGCACCGCCTATCGCTCCGACGGATCGCATTTTCTGGGCATCGAGAGCGCCGTGGAGTTGTGCTAGCGGGGGGCTTCCAACCCACGACGAGTATCCAGAGTCATGGTAGAGCAAGAACGTGCCTAAAAAGATCCTCCAGCCGTCGGCCCAGCAAGTGCGGAGCGATCGCTATGTATGCGACATGAACTACAGGTTGCAATCAAAATAAAAGCCGATCGTTGGAGGTTCTAATTGGAACTGAAGAGAGATTGCAGGTACGACCAATGCTTGGAGAGTGAAGTGTACCGCTAGATTTATAGTTTGAAATCTGATGCAAGCGATAGCATCCTATCCTTCAACTTACTCCTGTAGAGAGAGGAAAGTTTTAGAACTGCTTACTAAAACACGATCGAATCGCCTGCCAATTTGAAGCATTTGAATTTTTTTCACGAAAGCAGATGCGGAATGCTAGGGAATTTAAGCTGCAAACAATCAGAGGGGATTTGTTGTGAAATCTCGAAGACTGCAATCACGGTTCCGCGATCGCTCGATCGTTCTGTGCTTCTCGATCGTCGCCCTTGTCGTTTCAGTCTTGCTATTAATCTCTGCGTTAGTAGGTGCTATTAAGTTCGACTGTTTGATAGTGCTGAATGTAGCGATCGAGGCTAGACCGCGGCGGTAGCTGGTGGGGATAAAGCACACCTTTCCAATGCTCGTAACTCCAACCTGAAGTGCCGATGCGAACAATCATCGCTTTTTTACTCCAACCAGACTGTGTTTGTGTTTGAATTTAAGTGTAGTCGGCCCGCCTCGCTACCGTACTACTGACCGAGCTTGCTTTGAGCCGGCAAAAGTCAAATGCCGCGCTTCGCCGCAACTTCAATTTGATATTACTGAAACTTAGATCTGGTTTAGCCTAAAGCTCAAGCTAGCAGATTCATCTGTGCAGTCAATCTCAAATCTCAAATTTCAAATCGACTGACGTTTAGTATAATAGTGCTGGCGATTTTGTTCGATCCAGCAAGATTCCGACCAATTATTATCGGGTGGATGCGCTAAATGGATGTAGATTAATTCAGGCGAGCGACAAAAAAATCTATCCTTTCCTAAGTATCGTTCCACAATATCTTGATCCTCAGCTCCCCAGCCAATGAATGTCTCATCCCATCCCCCGATTTCGATTAAGCGCTGGCTTTGAAATAGGGGTAAAACTCCAAATCTTTCCCGCCGGATCAAGTGCTTAAATAGCGCGGTGGGCATATCTTCTGGTGCAACTTGCGACTGTTCGATAATAGCCAAATTTTGAGCAAAATCCAGGGTCGGAGTATCGCACATCATTCGATACCCAGTTACTAACATTTGGGCTGAAAGTTGAGCCATTTTTAGATGGCGAGCGAGAGCATCTCCGTAGGGAATGAGATCGACATCAAAAGCTGCTACCCATTGCCCTTGCGCCAGAGATAAACCTAAATTTAAAGCTTTGGTTTTATGAAAAGTTCCCCCAACGGGCAGATAATTGTAACTGACTGGCAGGTTGGTAATTTCTGGTAAAATCCAAGCCGAAGGAATGCAATCGAGTTCAATCAAAATGATTTCGCAAAGAGATAATAAACTTTCCGATGCTTGAGTTTTCCACCACGCGAGTTGAGTTCTCAAATGCTCTTCCCGCTGGCGGTAAGTAATAATTAAGGATAACTGAAGTTCACTCACAACTAGAATTTGGGGTAAAATTGGCGGTAATTTCCAACAATGGATGAGGTAGCATTGCTGGCTGCCGTAAGTCTCCAAATATATCGCCTTTTTGGAGAGATTGCAAGCAAGAGATGATGTTGCGATCTCGCGTTTGTGTTGGTGGCAATTGCTGGTGGTGCTGATTGCGCGCAGCATCGCTATGAGAAAGATGAATTACATTTCCCGCCGCGCATATCTTGATGCCAAACAGGGTAGCGCGAATCAGCAAATCTTGGTCTTCCCATCCCCAACCTGTAAAACTTTCCTTGTATCCTCCTAATGATAATAGCGTTTGTTTGCGGGTACAGAGCAAACCGCATCCAGGTCGAACGCGATCTCCCGCCACCGCCGGTACAATATTAACCGTAGCAATCTGTTCGCCCCTCTGGATGTTGTAAGTATAGCGTTCCCGCTTTAAAGCTGTTGTTTGCGGGCGAGACTCTGCTACACTTTTCACACAGCAAATCATCCCATTATCTAAATTATTTACAGCAGATAAAGATGATAATTCTGGAAGAATATTTACAGTTTCTATCCGATTTTTAAAAGAAAGGGATTCCCGAGTAGTGGACTCTCCTAAAACACAAGATAATAGCTGTAAAATTGCTTGTCTGTTCCAGATGATGTCAGCATCAGAAATCAGCAAGTATTCGCTACTAGCCTGGAGAATACCCTGATTGATTAACTGAGATTTATTAAAATCAGATTGAGGATACTTGAACCACTCTACCTGCGATAATTTGGCTAAATCTTGTAAAACCGTTAAACATTTAGATTCAGCGGTACCGCCGTCGCAAATAATGATTTTAGTCACGGGATAACCAACTGCTAAAAGCGATCGCACGCAGTCAACGATTTCGGGACGATTTTTAACGGGGATAATTACCTGTAACACGATATTGATACCGCTCATCCAGAATCAGTCATTTCCAATCTCAAATCTCAAATCTCAAATCGATAGGCCCGAGCTCTCAAGGGCAGAACCGGCTATATAATTGAGTTCGATCGACCCTGCTGTTTTCAAAGGACGCAAATCCGGTAATTTGCCTGACCGCACCGCAGCACTGTTGGCGATCGCTCTTTTTTTGAGTTGCTGAATCAATTCTAAACGAACCGGAGCATCTAATCCAGTTGCTCGATCGGTAGTTAGGGAACCAGCTCGGTGTCGGCGAAAATAACCGTAATCGGGAACATTAACTATTGTCGCAGCAAACTGCGCTCGCAACAAAAACTCCGTGTCTCCCGAAAACCGCAATCCCGTAGCAAAACCGCCCAATCTCAACACTAAATTCCGCGAAACTAAGCTGGTAGGATGCAACAGCGGATGTCCCGGTTTTGCTGCTAGGGCGGCGCTGACATTGAGAGGATAAACCACCGGTAAAACCCTGTCATCTTCAAACACGCGTAACTCCTGAGTTCCGACTAATTCAGCTCCATAACTTTCGGCTGCTGCTAGCAGCAACTCCAGCCGATAGCTGCTCGACCAATCATCGGCATCTTGAAATAAATAAGCATCATAATTTGTTTGACAAATCACCTGTTGAATTAAGCGATAAGGGCCGACATTCAAAGCTGAAGCTAATAAAGTCACTCCCGGAAAGTCTCGCACGATATCTACAGGCGGCACATCCGAACCATCATCAATAACTACAATACCGTCCAGAGGTCTAGTTTGAGTTACCAGAGACTGCAAGCAGCGATGGAGAAACTGTTCGCAGCGATAATGGGGAATTACAGCCAGCACGCGAGATTTGCCAGTGATTGTATCATTTTTTTGAGAAAAATTTATATTTTGTTTGTCAATATTTTTAGTAACATTAGTGTTATTTATAAGTGAATTTTTCAAGAGATGAGAAGCTTTTGTTTTATAATGTTCCACCTCTAAAGTAGCAGTATTAGCCATGGCATTTCCCCAAGTAAAAGCGATGTTCTGCCGTTCTAATTCCCCAGCAACTGCTAACAAATTCCAACGATTTATTTCTAACTGCGGTAGTGCCGCTTTTACCAAAAAAGTTGATGCCATCCAAGCTAAGGTGGCGACAGGATATTGTCGGGCAGTTTCTAGAGGAAACTCCATCCTGGGCGGTAAGAAGGTCAGTGCAGTATTTGCGAGTTGAGGTGGCAAAAAATTTAATTGTGTATTTGCTGGTAAAATAGCTGTGACTTCTGTATTAATTGTATTTAAAAGTTGCAAATAGGATGTAAAATAAACCGTGTTGTGGGGATTTGAGGGATTGAATCTCATTACCTGTTTTAAGTCACAGGCTTGTTTTTGGAAAGTGGCTCTCGCCTCTATTTCCCAGTCAGGATTGCTGTTTCCCAGTATAATTATAGTTAAACTTACCATTAGGTGCGATCGCAAATTATAGATTGTTTGTAATTCATCTCTCGCGCTAATCTTTCAAATCCCGAAGCCCGCATATCCGGCGGTGCCGACGCAATTAAACACTGATAGGCTAATTCCCCTTCTCCCCGCGCTAACAAAAGTTTGGCTAATTTTAACAACAGCGGTATCCAAGGTATTGGGTCGAGTTCTCGCTCTGATAAGTTGCGGTTAATTAGTCCAGCGTTATTGGCAATTTTATCTAACCATTCTATAGGATTAATGTCTGTTTCCCACAGCAGTTTAGCATATCCCTGTTCCAGTTCTACTCGCGCTACCTCTGTCAGTAAAGTTGCTGTTGCTTGTAACTGAGATAAGGCGATTGTAGCTGATTCGCGATCGCCTGAGCCCGTAATTGCTTGCCGCCAAGTTAACCAAGCGTCTAAAAAACGGTCGCCTGTTGGGCTGCGGTATTTGCTGCTGAGTGCGATGGCTTTTCCACTCGCTAACTCGCACCAATATCCTAAAATTGGGATTTGGAATCTGTCAGCCCAAAAATTCAAATCTCCGATTAAAACAGCTAAAATTGGTTTCCAGGCTATCGCTAGAGTTGGATTTGCTTTTTTGGCTTTACTTGCTGCTAAATTGAAGGCTGCTAACAAGTGCTGAATGTTAAATACATCAAGCCTACCAGTCTCGGGTAAATTAGTATTTTCCCAAATGGATGCAGTAGTGTTATTCTCAAATCCTAAACTGGGAATTAGTAAATCTACCATCGCCGGATATTCCCGGCAATTCATCTCGGCTAAGCGCTTCTGGGCGTGGCGGTATATCTGCTGCCTTTTTTGGCTATCGGTTAAAAAGCTACACGCAAACAGCAATACCCGTACCGCCATCAATTCTACTGGCACTTCCCGATAAGTAGAACGCAGTAAAAGCTGTTCGATAGATTGTTCTGCGAGCGGCGATATTCCAGAAAAAACCATCATTTTTGGCTGAATTAAACTTGTTAACAATAAGGCAATTTCTCGGGCTTCTCCTAGGGGTAATAAACCCGATTCCAACCACTCGTTCCAAGATTTTTGTGTTACCCATTCGATCCATTCTAAAGCGCTACAGCTTTGTGGATTTTCTAGTTTGCTCAAATCCGATGAATCTACCATTACTCTCCCTCGAACTTCTCCCCATAAATTTTCTAACCAAAGCTGTAAAGGTTGCAGTTCGAGAATTTGCTGCTGTTCGACTTGCAGCCAAATATCTACTTGTTCTCGATCTTGCCTGACTATTTGATAGTTAAGAATCCCGTCAAACTCGGGCAAATAGATTTCCCCAGGATATTTTAAGCCTTGCTGCGTCTCGATTTGTGCTTGACTGCGGCCGAGAATTTTTGCAGTTAATCCCGAACGCCCGCAAGGACAAACATCAGGATTTAATTTCAGGCGATCGCCGCACTGATAGCGAACCAAAGGCATGGTACGATTGTATAAATCTGTAGTGACTAATTCACCGTCAATAACTTCATACAAACAGCGATCGATATCTAAATGCAGCCGCCCGCATTCAGGACAGCTCAAACCAGAAATTCCTGTTTCTTGACAACCGTACTCGTTAATAATTGGAGCTTGAAACACCGATCGCAGTAATTGTTCTTGGAATTCAAATAAAACCTCCCCGGTACAAATCACCCCTAAAACCGCAGGTATTGAATCTCCGAAAAGAGCAGCAGCCACTTCGCACAAACGACTGGGATAACCTCGAATGACAGCCGATTTGTTATGCAACAGTTTTGCCAAATTTTGCAGGAAATCCGGCGCGATATTTCCAATCAATGAAATATCGTTGACTCGCAGCGGCTGCAAACGGCTAGCAAGATTAATAATGGGGACTTGTTCGTCAATTCCCCACCAAGCTAAAGTACGTTTTCTTGCCCACAAACGCGCTTCATTCCACTCATTTCCGGCAAAGTATGTAAAAGATTGACCGGAAGTTCCGCTAGTCATTCCTCGGTAAACTAAATCATCAGCATTCGCCAGAAATAATCCGGGTTTTTGCCGGATTGTTTGTTTGTCAACGGGCTGCAAGTTAGCAAAAGCTGTTTGCCAATGGGAAACAAGTTGCGGGAAATCCGACTGGGAATCAATTAGTCCGGCTTGCAAAAAGCGGTGGTAATTTCCTGGGACTGTTGCGGCAACTTGTAAAACTCGTTTTAAGTTGATGGCGGTGCGAACGCTCAATTTTGTCATAAGTTGCCGCCTGGATAATTTGCAGGATTAGGACTTAGGTATAAATTCCAAATTAATCGGGTTAAAAAAACCTGGTTCTCGTAAAAAACACTGTTTTCTGCGTAGTCGATCAAAATTCAGCGTTATTTTTGAGAGTCTTTGTTGGCGATTCTATCTGCTATTTGCAGCCAATCTTCATGAATCAAAACTTGCCGTTCTTGCGACAGTCCTTTTAATTCGCCCCGCTGTATTTTCAGGGGTTTTTCGCAAAAATTGCCCAAAGGTTTGAGATAAGCTCTATTTACCCAGCCCACTCGGAAATCAGGTGCATTTGCAAACTGCCCTCCACTCAGATTTTGAGGGCTAGGACTATATTCACCGCCAATCTTTACCCACTGTCCCGTTGCATCTCGATCGCCCGTAACGACTTGCCAACCTTTAGGAACTAGCCCGATAACCGGGCCGTCGGGGGAAGAACGGATTGTCAGGGGATCTGTTTTGGTAACGACTTGAGCAAAGGGTCGAGGCTTGCCTCCATAGGGGCAATTTTGAGCCTGTAAAGTTGTTTGGGAGGGCGTCGCCAAAGTGGTTTTGATACCCAACAGAGATAATAGAGTTAAGCTCACAAATAGCGCAATTTGTTTCCAAACTTTTAATATATTCACAAAACGTATAGCCTTTTTTAGATAGATGAGGTGCAATAACAGCATCAGTTACATTGTATTTCATTTAGCTGAGAAAGGCTATATTTGCCAAATTATCGTTTGCACGGGTCAAGTTTAGGAAAACCAAACACTCAATCATGCTTACAGAATGGTTGCTTGAAAATAACCCCGATTGCTTTGCCGAGCTCGCCCAATTTTTGCGAGGTATCCTTGACAACGGTAAGGCAGCGGTGGATTGACGCGAGTGCGTAGGCGTAAGCCGGGGCGGAGCCATCGCTTCCAACACCAAAATTCTGGGAGAAACCGAACCAAACCCGCAACCCGCCCGCCATGCCCAAACTTCCAGATTGCAACCGAGAGCGATGGCTATGGGAAAGCAGCGATTGCCCGCTATGCAAGTCCTTACGAGCCTGCTACACATCACCCGCACCGCATTTTTGGTACGGTTGGCAACACAGACGAGCCTTCCCCCGACGCTCGCACGCCAGCAGAGTTCGCTCGGCAACTTCATCATGGTGTTGCCACAGCCTTTTCGGTTTCTAGGAATAGCTTTGTACGGTTTTCTTCACTGCAAATTACTCTGATTGTTTCGCACTTATTATGGCAAATACGACCAAAAGAGTGAGGTTTTCCTGACTGTTCCTCCACTTATAAAGCGGCATCATGATAACTGCAAGCAACGAGCTTCAACCCAAACTTTTCTTATAAAGCTTTACCATCTTTGAGGTGACAGATTATGTTGATGCGCTACTGGCAACCCTTCACGGAAATTGAAACCATCCGCCAGCAACTCGATAAAGTTTTTGATGACCAACGGGCAACAGCGAGAGATAACTCAGAAGCCGTTTGGATGCCCGCTCTAGAATTGGCTGATGCTGGGGACAACTTCGTATTAAAAGCGCAATTGCCTGGAATTGACCCCAAAGACATTGACGTTCAAGTCACCCGCGAAGCAATTTCTATCTCTGGCGAACGCCGCTACGAAAACACAGACGAGAAACCTGGGTACGTCCGCTCTGAATTCCGCTACGGCAAATTCCACCGGGTGCTTCCCTTGCCCGCACCCATTCAAAACGACTCCGTGCAAGCTGAATGCAAAGATGGCATTCTAACGCTAACTCTGCCCAAAGTGACTGAAGCTCGCAATAAAGTCGTCAAGATTAATTTGGCCCAGATTGCTGGAGCTTCAACGAATCCGGCTTTGGAACAGGCTAACCAATAACGATCGGCTGTGCTTAATCGTGAGGCAAATTTTCCTTTCATTGAGCCTGATTGGATTTACTGGCCGGGCAACGGAACTGGAAAAGCTGATACCGGGAGCTACCATTGCTCTCGGTATTCTTTATTTGGGAAAGCCGAGCGAAAAGCTACCTACAACTGTCCTGAACCCGCAGTGAATTTAGTAACGCTTACAACGCAGGCTTCCAGTAAATGCAGGAGAGAGGACGACGAGCAGAATACCCAATCGTGAGCCCAGGGGCATTGAAATCCCTTAGTCCTCCGTTCCACCCACTTCTGTGGCGAGTAAAGACGCTTGGAGTGCGGAGCGACCGCGGGGCGCTTTTACCGTCATCAGAAATTCTTGGGAAAACCGCTGCTGCCAGGAACGCGAAGGTTTGATAGTGCTGAACTCACGTATCTAGCAACTCCTGTAAAATCTGTTCTACTGTTACCTTCAACGGAGGTAAATTATTCTGTACGAGCGAGATCCTTCGATTGGTACTCAATCGCCTCCGTTCTCTACATCCATGCAGTCTAAAAAAGCACAATTTCTTATGGGCTAGTATCGAGAGGTGTTTTAAGTTTCAGCTTAACATTGGTTCCTTTTTGAAGGACAACTTCACCACCAGGACAAGACTTGACATAAGCCGCTGTTGCTGCACCCCCAGCTACAGCACCATGCTTAAAATTCGCTTTATTACCGAGGAAATGACCGGCCGCTGCTCCAGCTAAAATAATGCCAGCATTCTGAACAAACTTGCCTTTGGTTTTTGTTTCTACCTGAGTATTCACGCTCAGCAACATCAATGTATAAGCTGAGCGATCTGCGAGTTGAATGTCATCAAAAACTAGATGCAAACTCGATTTTTTGCCTTGAGCGGAATCACGACATCTTCCAGATGTCCCTGAATCACGGCATCTTTAAGAGTTTTATTGCCTCCTTTGACTCGCAGAGTAAAACGCTCGTTGTCGCGGTTTTTACCCGCGGACAAATCTTGTTGGAGAATGGTATCAAAACTGGTTCCAGCAGGGACGCCCGCTGGCTGATTTTTAAGCTTGCCGGACGTAGGGCTGAAGAGCTTAGATACAGGATTTGGGCTTTGATTAGCCGGAGCAGAAGTGTTGGCGATCTGCTCGCTTGACGAATGACAAGCAACAGTGTTGCACAATAATACGGCACCCAATAGTGCACAGGAATACGGCACCCAATAGTAAAGGCATTAACTTTTTCATCGTTGGTTTCTTCGATTCAATAGGCGATCGGAATCAAATTAAGCTAAAATTAGCCAATTGACAAGGGATTAACTGAGCAGAAATGCAAGCGCTCCTACAACTACGCTAGTTTAGCGAACGATTATGTAGGATTGTCTTCCTAACTACTGAAGTAAAAGTCTCCTTTTAATTCTATTTCCCAGTCCGTAAAGAGGTTGAACTGCCAACAAATGAAAAGCCACTCCGCAGGGATTTATTGTTGGCAACCTGCACATTAAACCTCACGGTATCAACCATTTTACCTGATTTAGCTTGCAAATTCCACTCTCCTGTTTTCAGATTCCAGAATAGCGAATTAGACGACTGCGTGGCTAACTTCTTACCATTCAACCACCACTCGATAGGGGTATTATTTACTCCTGATAATTTAAACTCTAGCCGTGCATTTTTATTATAGTTCATCACAAAATAATCATCATTTTGAGGAAAGACTATTTTGAAATTACCGTTACTCAAACTAGAGTTACTCTGCTTTGCTAACCAGCCATTATATTCTTCAGATAACTTTAAACTCCCTGACTCAGTTTCGTACTTACTAATATCTTCAGGATAAAAATATTCTTGCACAACTGACGGACAATCAGGGTTAGGTCGCCACCCAGAAATAGCACAAATAGGGCGCTGTACTAACCCTTTCAAAGTCGGAAAAGCCGCAGGTTCTTGATGTTCGTGTAAGTGTAGCATAATGTGATTCCATAGAGGTGCAGCACCCATAACTCCAGAGACTTTTTTCATACGATCGCCATTAAAATTTCCGACCCAAGTAGCAACAGTATAATCAGTAGTAAAACCCACCGTCCAAGTATCCCGAAAATCAGAAGAAGTTCCAGTTTTCACCGCCGTAGGAAAGGGTAAAGCTAACACCGAATCCACCCCAAATTCTTGAGCGCGGGCGTGAGTATCGCTCAGCATATTAATAATTAAAGCCGCTGCTTTCCGCTCGATTATAGGTTGAGAACTAGGAAGTTGAAAAGCCAATGCTTTCTGCTCGATAATCGGTTGAGAATTAGGAAGTCTATCGGCATCGAATGTAGTTAAAATAGGCGTTAATTGTCCTTGTCTCGCCAACGTAACATAAGCCCTAGCCAACTCAAACAAACTCACTTCACCGCTACCTAAAACTAACCCCAAGCCATAGTATTCTGGAGGTTGAGTTAAATGCTCAAAACCCAGTTCATGTAGCCGATTGAGGAAGCTAGAAACTCCCACCTTTTCTAATACCCTTACTGCTGGAATATTGAGGGAATTTGCTAAGGCAATTCGCACCCTCACTGGACCTAAAAAAGTGCGATCGTTATAATTAGTAGGGCTATAAAGTTTTGCGCCGGGAATGGCATAATAAGTCGGCACATCTGCTAAAATCGTATTGGCTCTAATGGCACGTTTTTCTAAGGCTAATTCATACAAAAAAGGTTTAAGAGTAGAACCAGGCTGACGTAAGGCTTGCACTCCGTCATTTCGACCTATTTCTGTTTGATTAAAATAATCTGGAGAACCGACATAAGCTAAAACTTCGCCAGTGTGATTATCTATGACTAAAGCTGCGGCATTATGGACATTATGGGGAGATAAAGTGTTGACGACTTGCTGCACTTGTGCTTCAACAAACTGCTGTAAAGAACGATCGATAGTAGTGCGAATATGAGACGGATGCTGCTTGGGTAATTGATTGGATAGCCAGAATAAAAAGTGAGGTGCGGCAATAATTCCCTGTTCTTTCGGTGCTAGCAAAATTTCTTCAGCCAAGGCTCTATCTGCCTGCGAGCGCGTGATATATTTGTCCTTGACCATGCGATCTAGTACGTAAGTTTGCCGCTTCTTCAAAGATTGCCAACGGTAGTAAGGATTGAGATTATTTGGATCGTTAGGAATGGCTGCTAAAAGGCTGGCTTGAGCAAGATTGAGATCGGCGGCGGAAATGCCAAAATAGGTGCGAGAAGCGGCTTCTACACCGTAAATATTGCCGCTCATGGGTAATCTGTTGATGTAAGATTCGAGAATTGCATCTCTATTCATGCCGGCAAAAATACGCCAAGATAGCCAAATTTCTCCTACTTTGTGAGGCAGTGTGCCAGGAGCAGGCTCTAGCATCCGTGCTAACTGCATGGTGATGGTGGAAGCACCGCTGACTACGTGTTTGGCTTGTGCAGCTTCGAGGAGCGATCGCGCGATTGCTCTCACATCCATAGCACCGTGTTGATAAAATCGGCTGTCCTCAGCGGCGATAATTGCTCGCACAAAGTGAGAAGAAACTTGATTTAAGGGTACTGCGACGGTATGTTCTTGGTCGCGAGTGAGAATAGTGCCCAGGGGGAGTCCGTTGCGATCGCTAAATTCGATCGCCGACTGCTCCTGGGCGATGTCAGCAGTACGGAGGGGTGCGAGATAAGGAAGCGATCGTACAATTAGGCAAATTAATACTAACACCAAAAATAGACGAAATTTCGGGTTTCTATATTTGGGCCAAACTTTTTGGATAATTTCGATCGGCCACAGCCTCAATATCCTCATCAATTAATCCCTCAGCCAACAAAGGTTTAATCTATAGCCTTTCTCAGTAACATGATGTGCGATCGTTAATAAGTAATAAAAGCTATATTTCCGATCGAGAAACGCATCTACCGGATTCACAAAAGACTACAACCCCAAGATACTTGTTTCCAGAAACTACCGGGTTCCCACCTCATTAAGAAACAATACAAAATCCTTACCCTTATAAAATTAATTGTTAACTTTAATGATTGATATAGCCAGGGTAAGAGCATCTCAATCACGCTTGACAAAAGGACTCAGAAGAATCTAATATATTGTCAGTCAAACAAGAACG
>NZ_JAUBPE010000008.1:61769-137707 GCF_036700565.1 Microcoleus pseudofavosus SVA1_A4 | reverse complement strand
TACAATTGATCGCGGTAGGGAAACGGCACTGCCGTGTCCTCCGTTTATATCATTCCGATGAAGAGCGGAATTGATATGACTGCTGACTAATGACTGATAACTCATTGTTTTAATTTTTAACGTTCATGTACACTAGACCTTTAGCTCGTTTAATCGAACAATTGCAGCGCTTGCCCGGAGTCGGCCCAAAAACAGCCCAGCGTTTAGCTTTACATATTTTGAAGCGACCGGAAGAAGAAGTGCAAGCCCTAGCTAAATCTTTGATTGATGCCAAACAGCAAGTAGGTTTCTGTCAAGTATGCTTTCACTTATCTGCTGACCCTGTTTGCGAAATTTGTCGCAATACCAACCGCGACAGTTCTACGATTTGTGTAGTGTCCGAATCCCGCGATGTAATCGCTTTAGAAAAAACGCGGGAATATATCGGAAAATATCACGTTGTCGGTGGTGTTATCTCGCCGATGGATGGAATTGGCCCGGAACAATTGAACATTCAACCGTTAGTCCGGCGCGTCAGCCAGCAAAAGATTAAGGAAGTAATTATTGCTATTAGTCCCAGCGTGGAAGGCGAAACTACTACTCTTTATATCGGTCACTTATTACAACCTTTTACCTTAGTGACGCGCATAGCTTTTGGTTTGCCGATGGGGGGAGATTTGGAATATGCTGATGAAGTTACATTAGCCCGCGCTTTGGAAGGAAGGAGAGAGTTGGATTAGTTGAAAACAGAGTGGACTACAGATATCTGGTAGGGACACGGCAGTGCCGTGTCCTGTATTGGATTCGATTGAAAACTGCTCTATTTCCTAAGTTTATGCGATTGCTTCCCTGATGCTCGCAATGACAAATTTGTAAAAAAGGCTAAACTAAACAAAGTTACCGAGAGTAAAAAATCATGGCCCAATTCGATCGACCTTTCACCTACCCCACAACCCGCAAAATCGACCAAACAGACGACTACCACGGCGTCAAAGTATCCGACCCCTACAGGTGGCTGGAAAATCCCGACTCTGAGGAAACTCAAGCTTGGGTGGAAGCTCAAAACGCAGTCACCTTCGGCTACCTCAACGAAATTCCGGCGCGGGAAAAAATTAAACAGCGGCTGACTCAACTTTGGGATTACGAGAAATACGGCATACCTTTTAAACAAGGCGATCGCTATTTCTACTACAAGAATGACGGCCTGCAAAATCAATCCGTACTCTACACCTTAACATCCCTCGACAGCGAACCCAAAGTATTAATTGACCCCAACACTCTCTCGGAAGATGGAACCGTTGCTCTGGGTGGCATAGCTATCAGCGAAGACGGCAAATACATGGCCTACGGTTTGTCAAGTTCCGGTTCCGACTGGCAGGAATGGAAAGTCCGAGATGTGGAAACAGGCGAAGATTTATCAGACCATTTAAAGTGGATTAAATTTTCAGGAGCATCCTGGACTCACGACGGTAAAGGCTTTTTTTACAGCCGCTACGATGAACCCAACGAAAAAAGCAAGCACGAAGACGTTAATTATTACCAAAAACTGTTTTACCACAAAATCGGCACGCCGCAATGTGAAGACGTATTAATCTACGAGCGACCAGACCAGAAAGAGTGGGGATTTAGCGGCGGGGTCACCGAAGATGGCAAATACTTGATTATCTCTGTTTGGCAGGGAACGGAAACGAAAAACTTGATTTTTTACAAGGATTTAACGGCACCGGAATCAACCGTTGTAGAACTAATTAACGAATTCGAGGCTGAGTACAGTTTCATTGACAATGATGGCTCTCTTTTCTGGCTTCAAACAGACTTGAATGCACCGTTGGGCCGCGTAATTGCGATCGACACCAACAACCCACCTCCCTCATCCCTCGCTGCTGATGAAACCCCCCCGTCGCCCCCCCTTGGTAAGGGGGGGATTCAAGGGAAATTCACAGAAATTATCCCCGAAGCAGCCGAAACCCTCGGAGGTATTGGTCTCCTCAACAATCAATTTGTCGCTTCCTACCTCAAAGATGCCTACACCCAGATTAAAATCTTCAACTTAGACGGCTCTTTCGTGAGAGAAATCGCCTTACCGGGCATCGGTTCGGCGGGAGGATTCGGCGGCAAGCGGCACGACACCGAAACCTTTTACGGTTACACCAGCTTCACCGCGCCCAACATCATCTACCGCTACAATATGGTGACAGATGAAAGTACGATTTATCGGCAGCCAAATGTCGATTTCAATCCCGAGGATTACGAAACAAAACAAGTATTTTACCCGAGCAAAGACGGTACGCAAGTACCGATGTTTATCACGCACAAAAAAGGCTTGCAATTTGATGGCAACAACCCCACATACCTTTACGGTTACGGCGGTTTTGGCATCTCGCTGACTCCGAGTTTTTCTATTAGCAATGTCGTGTGGTTGGAGATGGGCGGAGTTTATGCGATCGCCTGTTTGCGGGGTGGCGGCGAGTACGGCGAATCATGGCACCAAGCAGGCACCAAGTTGAACAAGCAAAATGTGTTTGATGATTTTATCAGCGCGGCTGAATGGTTGATCGAACACAAATACACCAAGCCGGCAAAATTGGCGATCGCAGGTGGCAGCAACGGCGGTTTATTAGTGGGAGCTTGCATGACTCAGCGGCCGGAATTGTTCGGTGCAGCGCTGCCGGCAGTCGGCGTTATGGATATGTTGCGCTTCCACAAATTTACCATTGGTTGGGCCTGGACTTCTGAATACGGTTCGCCCGAAAATTCCGAAGAATTTGCCACAATTCACGGCTATTCTCCCCTGCACAATCTCAAACCCGGAACGGCTTATCCGGCGACAATGATTACAACGGCGGATCATGACGATCGAGTAGTTCCGGCCCACAGTTTCAAGTTTGCTTCTGCTTTGCAAGAAACCCACGCGGGAGAAAAACCCGTGTTAATTCGGATCGAAACAAAAGCGGGACACGGCGGGGGAAAACCTACTGCTAAAGTGATTGAAGAATTGGCAGATGAATGGGCTTTTTTAGTGCGCGAACTCGATATTAAGGTTTAGAAAGTACGCGTTAGGGGGTGCGATCGACGCAGTTTCAAGATTTAGATAAAAAGAGGGTGTAAAGGGCGATCGTACTTTTTGAATTCAAGGGCGATCGTTCTTTTTTGTCACCGCCATCTTGGTATTAACATATCTAATTTGTCAAGTTTTTTTGTTAACTTTTGTAGCTTTGATTTGCTATTATTACATTGCTGTGAGTTTACTGCACACCAAATTAGTATAAGTATAAATCTCTAGAAATGCGGTACTCTCAACTTTTAACAGCGATGCACCTCAAAGTCAAAATCTGCCACTTTTTAGGAAATTAATATTTTCAGTATATTTACGGTTCAATCTGTCTGAGCCAGCCTCAATGTCACCAGACTCACAATAGTGACATGAGGGGTGTAACCCCTTATGCTGATAAATCCGTAAGTAATTTACCATATAACTAACCTTAGACCTGATATCATTTTTCCCAAAATAGAGCATCTTGGCTAATATAAAGGCTGTTACCCCTTATTCATGTTATGATTTGCAGCGATCGATCGCATCAGGACATCCAAGGGCGATCGGAGAAATTCCTGTCTAATGATTGCCTAATACCAATTTTTTATGAGGCTGCATAGAATCCGATCCCCCCTAGCCCCCCTTAATAAGGGGGGGGACAAGATTCTTCTCAAAGTCAACCCCTACTCCCCTTCTTAAGGGGGATTTAGGGGGATGGAGATATGTGCAACTTCACATTAAATTGGTATAACATCACAAATAACAAATACAGGTAACTATTATATTTTTTAAAGAATTAATTTTTAAAACTTTATAGTTGAATGTTTATCGTCATCTATGAAAAGGGGTAGCTTAGATTTAGCAACCAAATTAACCAAAAATGAAAACGCTCCCTAATCTGTCAAATTTGTCAGCCGTACAAACACGGAAATATACCACCAATATGGCCTCTAAAATCTTGAGACGAGCCAGCTATAAAGCAGAGACAGCTCCCCGAAAAAATCTAGCGATTGTGGATTCAAAAGTAGAAAACTACCAAGAGTTGCTCGGGGGAGTGAAACGCGGTACAGAAGTAATCCTGCTCGATAGATTCCGGGATGGAATCGAGCAAATCACCGAAATTCTGGGTCAGCGCAGCAGCATCACCAGCCTGCACATAGTTTCTCACGGCCGAGAAGCAGCAGTAGAAATCGGCTCAACAGAACTTAATATTGATAATCTAGAAACCTACAGCAACCAATTGCAGCAGTGGGGAAAAGCCCTTAACGAATCCGCCAGCATTTTACTTTACGGTTGTAACGTAGCCGCCGGCGAATCGGGCATTAAATTCATACAAAAACTCAGCGAACTAACCGGCGCAAATATTGCCGCTTCCAACAACCTAACAGGCAGTGCAGCGCTAGGTGGCGACTGGAAATTAGAAATTACGACAGGACAAATAAATACCGAAATAGCCTTTGAAAAAAAAGTCCTAGAAGGCTACACATCAGTCCTGGCTACCTTAGCGGCTGAAGAATTTAAAAATTCAACCGTAATCGGGCCTTGGATATATGGAACTGGCAACGCCTCTACACCTGACCCAGGCTTAACCGCAGGTGCCGCCAATCCCAACGGCGTTATTCCCGCTTTAGGGACTGGCGATCCACCCGGAACAGGTACTTTGAGATTAACATCAAACGTGAAGGCTCAATCAGCTTTTGTCATCTACAACAACCCGATATCTGCCACTGAGGGTCTGAGAATTACCTTTGATTTCTTTTCTTATAACATAAGTGCGGACTCTAGTGCGAGAGCGGATCCGAATAATACTAATAATACAATAGGTCCACCAGTTGGTGCGGATGGCACAAGCTTTTTCCTCATTGACGGAACAGCTACGCCAACAAAAGCGGGAGGCTACGGTGGCTCTCTCGGCTATGCTCAAAATACTAATTCAAATTCACCTGGTATTGTAGGAGGTTATTTAGGTGTCGGATTAGATGAGTTTGGCTTTTTTTCCACTACTTCAGGGGGAAAAGTAGGTGGCTCTCCCAACCCCTTTTTCAACTACAAAGAAGATTCAGTAGCACTTAGAGGCAGCGAAACCAACTTGTATAACTTTTTAAGTGGCGCTGTCGTTCCCGGTGGGATAGATAATAGAACAGATAACACAAAGACAACCATTCGCAGTGAGGCTAAAAGAAGAGTCCAAGTTACATTATTCCCGGCGAATTCAGCAACGCCTAACCGTCTTACAGTTGGCTTCGATTTGAACAACAACGGCAGCTTTGATGATGTGGGCGAAACACTGATCGACATACCAAATTTGGAAGCCCTAAACGGAGCAGTGCCACGTACTTTTAAATTTGGCTTTGCTGCTTCGACAGGCAACAGTACAAACATTCACGAAGTTAACAATGTCATCATCCAAAGTATAAATCCGCCTACACTCCAAGCCGACGTTTCTATTGTTAAAAAAGGCCCGCTCTATGCCACACCCAATAGCACCATTACTTATACGATTACCTCCACAAATAACGGGCCAAACACCGCCGAAAGCGTCCTGATTCAAGATCCCCTTCCAGAGGGCTTAAGTTTCGTCGGCGCCTCCGACGGCGGTACTTTCAACCCCAAAACGAGGACGGTCATCTGGCCGGCAATTCTCACTCTGGCGAACGGTGCTAGCGAAATCCGCACCATCACCGCCACAGTTCCCGGAACACTCGGCACAGCCTTAACTAACACTGCCTATAGCACCTCCAGCACTTTCGACCCCAATCTAGCTAACAACAATAGTTCCCAACCCATCTCTCAAGTCACAACTACTGTTGCTGCTATTGCCGACCTAGTTACCACCAAAACCAAAACCGGGACTACGGCAGCAGCACCGGGTGAAAAACTTACTTACACAATTTCGACAGTCAACAACGGGCCAAGCACAGCCGATAATGTCACTATTACCGACAGCATCATTCCCGGTTTAACAGGAGTAGTTGTATCCAATGGTACTTACGATTCAAATACAGGTATTGTCACCTTCGGGCCAGCTACCAGCTTAGCCAGCGGTGTCACCGTCAACAACACAGTCAGCTTCACCGCACCCCCATCAGGCAGCGTCAGCAACACCGCCAGAAGCACCTCACCTACGGTTGACCCCACTCCGGGCAACAACGAAGTTACAGTCACCACACCTCTTTTTCCTAGTGCCGACCTAGTTACCACCAAAACCAAAACCGGGACTACGGCAGCAGCACCGGGTGAAAAACTTACTTACACAATTTCGACAGTCAACAACGGGCCAAGCACAGCCGAAAACGTCACCATTACCGACAGCATCATTCCCGGTTTAACAGGAGTAGTTGTATCCAACGGTACTTACGATTCAAATACAGGTATTGTCACCTTCGGGCCAGCTACCAGCTTAGCCAGCGGTGTCACCGTCAACAACACAGTCAGCTTCACCGCACCCCCATCAGGCAGCGTCAGCAACACCGCCAGAAGCACCTCACCTACGGTTGACCCCACTCCGGGCAACAACGAAGTTACAGTCACCACACCTCTTTTTCCTAGTGCCGACCTAGTTACCACAAAAACCAAAACCGGGACGACGGCAGCAGCACCGGGTGAAAAACTTACTTACACAATTTCGACAGTCAACAACGGGCCAAGCACAGCCGATAATGTCACCATTACCGACAGCATCATTCCCAACTTAACAGGAGTAGTTGTATCCAACGGTACTTACGATTCAAATACAGGTATTGTCACCTTCGGGCCAGCTACCAGCTTAGCCAGCGGTGTCACCGTCATTAACACAGTCAGCTTCATCGCACCCCCATCAGGCAGCGTCAGCAACACCGCCAGAAGCACCTCACCTACGGTTGACCCCACTCCGGGCAACAACGAAGTTACAGTCACCACACCTCTTTTTCCTAGTGCCGACCTAGTTACCACAAAAACCAAAACCGGGACGACGGCAGCAGCACCGGGTGAAAAACTTACTTACACGATTTCGACAGTCAACAACGGGCCAAGCACAGCCGATAATGTCACCATTACCGACAGCATCATTCCCAACTTAACAGGAGTAATCCCCTCCAACGGCGGTGTCTACGATGCCGCTACAGGTATTGTCACCTTCGGGCCAGCTACCAGCTTAGCCAGCGGTGCCACCGTCATTAACACAGTCAGCTTCATCGCACCCCCATCAGGCAGCGTCAGCAACACCGCCAGAAGCACCTCACCTACGGCTGACCCCACTCCGGGCAACAACGAAGTTACAGTCACCACACCTCTAACTCCTAGTGCCGACTTAGTTACCACCAAAACCGGGACTACGAAAGCAGCACCGGGTGAAACACTTACTTACACAATTTCGACAGTCAACAACGGGCCAAGCACAGCCGAAAACGTCACCGTTACCGACAGCATCATTCCCGGCTTAACAGGAGTAATCCCCTCCAACGGCGGTGTCTACGATACCAATACAGGTATTGTCACCTTCGGGCCAGCTACCAGCTTAGCCAGCGGTGCCACCGTCATTAACACAGTCAGCTTCATCGCGCCCCCATCAGGCAGCGTCAGCAACACCGCCAGAAGCACCTCACCTACGGCTGACCCCACTCCGGGCAACAACGAAGTTACAGTCACCACACCTCTAACTCCAACTCCAACTTCCAACCAACCGCCAGTTGCTAACAATGCGAACTCCAGTCTTGGGCCCAACAGCAGCCAGTTAGTCACGGGACTGGGAGGAAGCGACCCCGACGGGTCGATCGTCTCTTACACCATCAACACCCTGCCCCCAGCAGACCAAGCAGTCCTGTTTTTAGGAGATCCTGCCAACGGCGGCGTAGCGGTGACACCAGGTCAAGTCCTGACTCCGGCACAGTTGCAGCAACTATTTTTCCAAGCCACAGGCAACTTTACAGGAGCCAATTTCACCTACAGCGCTACAGACAACAGCGGCGCTACCAGTCCCGCTGTCGCTACTGTGGCGGCCATACTTCCGACTTCCAACCAACCGCCAATTGCCAACAATGCGAACTCCAGCCTAGGGCCCAACAGCAGCCAGTTAGTCACGGGACTGGGAGGAAGCGACCCCGACGGGTCGATCGCCTCTTACACCATCAACACCCTGCCCCCAGCAGACCAAGCAGTCCTGTTTTTAGGAGATCCAGCCAACGGCGGCGTAGCGGTGACACCCGGTCAAGTCCTGACTCCGGCACAGTTGCAGCAACTATTTTTCTTCACGACGGGCAACTTTACAGGAGCCAATTTCACCTACAGCGCTACAGATAACAGCGGCGCCACCAGTCCCGCTGCCGCTACTGTGGCGGCCATACTTCCGACTTCCAACCAACCGCCAATTGCCAACAATGCGAACTCCAGCCTAGGGCCCAACAGCAGCAGGTTAGTCACGGGATTGGGAGGAAGCGACCCCGACGGGTCGATCGCCTCTTACACCATCAACACCCTGCCCCCAGCAGACCAAGCAGTCCTGTTTTTAGGAGATCCAGCCAACGGTGGCGTAGCGGTGACACCCGGTCAAGTCCTGACTCCGGCACAGTTGCAGCAACTATTTTTCTTGACGACGGGCAACTTTACAGGAACCAATTTCACCTACAGCGCTACAGACAACCGCGGCGCTATCAGTCCGGCTGCTACCGCTACTCTTGCTGGACTGATAGCGCCAACTCCAGCACCAACACCGACAACAATTCCAGCACCAACTCCAGCACCAACACCGACAACAATTCCAACAATTCCAATTCTCAACCAACCGCCAGTTGCTAACAATGCGAACTCCAGCCTAGGGCCCAACAGCAGCAAGTTAGTCACGGGATTGGGAGGAAGCGACCCCGACGGGTCGATCGCCTCTTACACCATCAACACCCTGCCCCCAGCAGACCAAGCAGTCCTGTTTTTAGGAGATCCGGCCAACGGCGGCCAAGCGGTGACACCAGGTCAAGTCCTGACTCCAGCACAGTTGCAGCAACTATTTTTCTTGACGACGGGCAACTTTACGGGAGCCAATTTCACCTACAGCGCTACAGACAACCGCGGCGCTATCAGTCCGGCTGCTACCGCTACTGTGGCTGGCCTTCCTCCAGCGCCCAACCAACCGCCAGTTGCCACCAATGCTTCCTTCAGCGTTCCGCCCAAAACCACGTTAGTCAGAGGATTGGGAGGAACTGACCCCGATGGGACGATCGTCTCTTTCACAATCACCAGTCTGCCACCCTCTAACCAAGGAGTGCTATTTTTAGGAGACCCAGCCAATGCCGGCGTGCCCGTAACACTAGGTCAAGTGCTGACGCCAGCAGAGAGCGGGCAGTTATTTTTCCAAGCCACAGACAACTTTACCGGAGCCACTTTCACCTACATCTCCACCGACAACAGCGGCGCTACCAGTCTTGCTACCGCTACTGTTGCTGGTGTCCTAGTTGCGACGCCAACTCCGACGCCAACTACAGGGCCCATACCAAATCCGGTTGCCGAACCAGACATCGACTGTGGGTGCGAAACTCAGGTAGGAAAACCGGGAATTAACTTTTTGCTACCGACGCAACCGCCCTCCGTTTCATTTAAGAGACCGATTTCACAACTCGGAGACGGACAAACTGTCAGAGGAACTGATGATAGCGACTTTATCCAGGACAGGAACGGCAACCAAAAAATTATCGGTTTTAAAGGCAGTGACTTGCTTTTAGGCGAAGATGGCGCCGACGAAATTTACGGCGACGAAGAAAACGACACCATTTTTGGCAACATCAGCACTGATATTGTTTACGGTGGCAATCAGAACGATTTAATATTCGCCGGGAAAGACAACGACTGGATTGCCGGTGAATTAGGCTCCGATACCCTGTTGGGCGATCGAGGTGCGGACACGATTCTCGGAGACACCGGGCAGAACAACTCCGAGAGTCCTGACGATGCTCGCGATTTGATTTTCGGAGGCGAGGGTACAGACGCAATCAACGGCAACGAGGGCGACGATACCATTCATGCCGGCAAAGGTAACGATATTGCCCTCGGAGGTAAAAACAATGACCTAATCTGGGGCGAACTCGGCTCCGATACCTTGTTCGGCGGTAATGAAGACGACAGCTTATTTGGCGGAAAGCGCGACAATAGCGTTAGCGACGCCCAGGGACGCGATTTGCTGTATGGAGGCTTCGGCAACGACTTGCTCAACGGGCAAGAAAACGACGATACGCTGATTGCAGGCAAATATGACGATCGCGCTTACGGAGGCAAAGGCAATGACCTAGTTTTTGGTCAACTCGGCTCCGATACCCTCTACGGCGGCCAAGGTATTGATACCATCCTCGGTGACAGCGGCAGTTCCAACCCAGTTGGGGATGGTGTTGAACAAGACTTAATCTTTGGTGGCGCCGCTGGGGACATCATCGGCGGCGGCAACGGCGATGATACCGTGCAAGCAGGCAAAGGCAACGATTTCGTTTGGGGGGGCAAAGATAACGACCTGATTTTCGGCGAACGCGGTAACGATACCCTTACCGGGGACAGCGGCAACGACACCCTGTACGGCGGTGTTCCAGGTTTCCTACGTGAAGATGCCGATGGAAAGGACTGGCTGTTTGGCAACAGGGGTTCAGACTTGCTGTTCGGCATGGAATCTGACGATACCCTCATCGGCGGTAAAGCCAAGGATGACATTTACGGTGGCAAAGGTAACGACCTCATACACGGAGACAAGGGCGACGACTTGATTTATGGGGGTGACGGCAGCGATGAGATATGTGGCGATGAGGGCAACGATACTATCTTTGGCGATCGTTCCGATAACCGGGGTTTCTCGGTGGGCGCAAACGACCAGCAAGACTGCGTCAACGGCGGTGACGGCGATGACTTGCTCTACGGCAACGAAGGCCAAGATACCATCAACGGCGATGTTGGCAGCGATACCCTGATTGGCGGTAAAGATAGCGACCTTCTCAATGGGGGTGCTGGAGATGACTGGCTGTTTGGCGACTTGGGCGACGATACTTTAAGTGGAGGTATTGGGAGCGATCGATTTGTGTTGAGTGCTGACGGCGGCACCGATACTGTGATTAACTTCGAGGTAGGCGTCGATAAGTTTGTTTTGACTGGCGGCCTAAGTTTCCAGCAGTTGCAATTGAGCCCCACTCCGAACGGTACGTTGCTGCAAGTAGCAGGAACCGATCGGGTTTTAGGGAACTTGATCGGGGTTAACGGGGCGATCGGCTCCTCGGATTTCCTATCTAATCTCTTGCGCTCTGAGGGCTAGAATTGTTGACGGGGTGACAACAAGACTCAGAACTCTTGATAGAATCAAGGACATAGCCCTCATACCCCTCTGAAAAAACGGTAGTTTATTACGCCTGATTCTCATCAAAATAACACGAGATGCGGGAAACGAGCGAGTCTTCAGACCATCAAGCGGGAAGCAACGCGGGGGACTTCAGTCCCCTTGTTCTTTCCTTATTAATTAACTGAGTGATGAGGGTCTTCTATGTATTTTTTGACTATCTCACTACTAATATTGCCTGCCGTATTTGGCTCGATTGAATAGAAAAAATATTTGTTATTCTAAATCCGAAGAAATGCTCAAACATTCAATTCCTTTACTAATTCACGCTTATCAAATTAAACGACGTTCTTATTCCATATTAAAGCAATCATTTAGATATCCTGATTTGAACGCTATTCGGCCGGCCTCCGTCAGCGACGACGGTCAAATCATACTTCTGTTCAGCAACGCCAAAAATCGTAATTGCGATCGCTGCTGAACTTCCAGACATCCAACTTTAAACAGCTTGAAGAAATAACTGTGGAGTTTTACAGAACATCGAATTTCTGTTCGCTTTGAATACGAGTGGCATGATGATTCTGGCTACTGGTATGGCGCCTATGGTAATGAACAGTGGGAATTTGCCGAAAATGGATTGAGGCGAAGACGTGAAGCTAGTATTAATGATGTGCTAATTCAAGAATTTGAACGGAAGTTTCGATGGAACGCAAATGATTCCCCAGATAACGACTGTGTTAACCATCTAGCCAACTCATCGTGAGAGTACAGATTTGTTCATCAATACAAGAAAATCTAGCCACCTTGACACTCACTCGGCCTGAAGGCGCGAGGATTCTTAAGCTGTTTCCAACTTAATATCCCTGTTTCCAGGGTTCCCAAACTCCTCATGTTTTGCTCAATCGAGCGTGAGGATATCTTTTGGGCGTTTAGGCGCGAACGCCAGGTTTCGCGGAGTCCCCGCGTACCAAATTCAAAGCCCGATCGCGAATAGTTTTTGCAGCACCAATATCGGCGTGTTCGTGGTATCCACATTCGGTGCAAATAAACTTTTCGCCATCTCGATTAGACTTGTCCCTATGACCGCAATTCCGACATTCTTGGCTGGAGTATTTGGGATTAACTCTAATTACAACCTTTCCTTGCTTTGCAGCGAGATACTCGATCTTCAGAATTAATTCGCTCCAACTTGCATCGGAGATAGAACGGTTCAAACCCTTCTTCCTTGACTGCCCATTTTTGAGAAATCTACCTGTTTTCTCATCAACCTTTACTCGACATCGACGCATCATGCCAGAGATATTTAAGTCCTCCAAAGCAATCGTATCAACGTTACGAGAGACTATTTTATTGGCAACCTTCCATTGGTAAGCTTGGCGCTTATCACTAATCTTCTGGTGGAAAAGTCCTAGTTTTTTAGCAGCTTTTTTGCGGTTTTTACTACCCTTTGCTTTTCGACTAACCCGTCTCTGCCTAATTTTCAGGGTGCGCCTAGCCTTTTTGGTAGTTGAGAACTTGGGATTTTCAATTTGAGTTCCATCGGATAGATGGACTAATTTTGTAATCCCCATATCACAACCAATTACTTTGACGACATCTTTGAGAGATTTCGTCGTGTAATCGGGAACAGATTTGTCCTCAATGCGAACAGATACATACCAGCCATTCTGTCGCTTTCTTACCGCACAAGCTTTAATAGCGAAACCATCGGGAATTGGGCGCGAGTCGTAAAAACGCATCCAACCTAACTTTGGTAGGTAAATTTTACTGCCCTGTATTTTTACCCCCATTACGAAAGTAAAAGAAGTGAAGTTGCTGCGATTTTTGAACTTAGGAAAGCCACGCCCATCAAAAAAATTTTTATAGACCATGTCTAACCGTTTAATGTTCTGTTGTAAAACAGTTGAGTCTATTCCCTTGAACCAGGGTCTAGCCACCTTCAATTCGGGCAATGCGGTGATTTGAATGTCGCCTGGGTTGCGCCGAGGGTTTTTAACTTTCCCCTCTTTATCTGTTTTGCTTGTTTTCCAGGGTTCGCCAGTTGCACCATTTTTACTAACACAACTGGTCAACGGACAAGCTTGACCTTGCGTTCTAATATCGCAATAGTTGCCTTGAATGAACTGCTGACTATATTGAGTAATTCTGTCGTTGAGACACCAATTGTAATGGCTTCGCAACATATCTACCCAATTGGACATTTTTAATTCTTGTGTTTGACTTGGACGCAACTTATATACATAGTCTGTTAACAAGTCTAACTCCTCCTTTTTGAGTTGTTATTAGTATATGGTAAAATACTCGTGTGTTTTTATTTTTTTATATTTTCTTAATTTTAATCAAGATGATTTAAATTTATACTTTTACCTACAAATCCGTCCTATAAGGACGGGGTTTTAGACCCAATTTTTTGATAATATCAGATAATTATGAAGCAGTTCACAACAGCCAACAGCATGAGTATTGACCAATTAAACACCGACTACGGCATTGCCGGCCACCTCACCTTCGCCACCGGAAACGGTGGTTTCCCGATGATTCACATCGACAACGGCCAAGCCAAAGCCTTGATTTCTGTGTATTCTGGCCAAGTGCTCTCCTTCCAACCGGCTACCGAAACCGCAGACTTGATGTTCGCGAGCGAAAAAGCCTACTATACGTTGGGGAAAGCCATCAAAGGCGGTATACCAATCTGTTGGCCCTGGTTTGGCCCAGATCCCGAAGGCTTGGGCCGTCCGAGTCACGGGTTTGTGCGGAATCGCCTCTGGAATGTGGTAGAAACCGCCACAACCCCAGAGGGCGCAACCAAAGTCACCCTGGGACTTCAGGATACTGAGGAAACTAGAGTGATTTGGCCTCAAGCGTTTGAACTGACGATCGCGATTACCATCGGCACCACCCTCACTGTAGAACTACTCACCCGCAATCTAGGCGACAAAGCCTTTCCCCTCACCCAAGCTTTCCACACCTATTTCCAAGTCGGTGATATCAACCGCGTGCAGGTTTTGGGTTTAGAAAATAGCCAGTATCTTGATAAAGTTGAGGGTGGTGTGGAAAAAACTCAAGTTGGTGCAGTGGTAGTAACAGGTGAAGTCGATCGCATCTATCTGAATGTTACCAATGAATTAGTCATTGACGATAGCGCCCTCAATCGCCGCATCCGCATTAAATCCTCTGGTAGCAAATCCGCCGTAGTGTGGAATCCCTGGGTGACAATTTCTGCAAATATGGCCGATCTTGATGATGCAGATTATCAGCGTTTACTCTGTGTGGAAACAACCAATGCGGCTACAGATATTGTGGAAGTTCCCGCTCATGGTGAGTTCCGGTTAGAGGCAATTTACAGCGTTGAACGCGACTAAGGAATGAGCTTAATCTCAGCGGTGATAAAGCTCTCATTCCCATAATTGGATTGAAAAACTCTGTCACCGTAACGCCTAATAATAGCAATTCCGAGATTTCTACCCTCTTTATTTCTTAGTCCACGCGGGCTCCGCCTGCCGTAAGCTGAGGCGGACTTCGCGTGTACGATCGGTTTCAACCACGCCTTTTTACTTTCTACCTTCTAATTACCATCAATCATTATGCAAAACTTCAACTGGACAAAACTTCAAAATGGCTCAGACATTCGCGGTATCGCCCTCGAAGGGGTTCCCGGTGAAAAAGTCAACCTAACGCCTGAAATTGCGACAATTTTGGGACAAGCTTTTGTGAGTTGGCTGGTGCGAAAAGTCCATAAACCAGCGGCAGAATTAACGATCGCGATCGGGCGCGACAGTCGCCTATCAGGGCCAACCTTAATGCAAGCAGTCATGGCGGGTATCACCTCAGTCGGCAGCCAAGTCTACGATTTTGAAATGGCTTCAACTCCCGCCATGTTTATGAGTACCATTACCCCTGGTTTTGATTGCGACGGCGCGATTATGCTCACTGCTAGCCATTTGCCATTTAATCGCAACGGCTTAAAGTTTTTCACCGCCAATGGTGGTTTACAAAAAAAAGATATTACAGATATCTTAGCATTCGCCCAAAGCAATGACTTTGAAAAACTCACCGTTCAAGGTAGCATTGCAAAGCATGATTTTATTTCTATTTATGCTAACCAATTTGTCACCCAAATCCGGGAAGCAGTCAATCATCCCGATAATTTTGAGCAGCCGCTGACCGGATTAAAAATTATTGTCGATGCGGGCAATGGTGCGGGCGGATTTTATGTGGATAAAGTTTTAAAACCTTTAGGCGCAGACACCGCAGGCAGTCAGTTTTTAGAACCCGATGGCACTTTTCCCAATCACGTGCCAAATCCCGAAGATAAACAGGCAATGCAGTCAATTTGTCAAGCGGTAATTGCAAATCAAGCGGATTTTGGAATTATTTTTGATACCGATGTCGATCGCAGTGCCGCCGTCGATTTCGCTGGCAATGAACTCAACCGCAATCGCTTAATTGCCTTAATTTCTGCCATAGTATTACAAGAACACCCAGGCTCTACCATTGTCACCGATTCTATCACCTCCGATGGCTTAACGCAATTCATCGAACAGGATTTAAAAGGGATTCACCATCGTTTTAAACGCGGCTACAAAAATGTGATTGACGAGTCGATTCGCCTCAATGAAGCCGGACAAGAATCATGGCTGGCGATTGAAACATCGGGACATGGAGCTTTGAAAGAAAATTACTTTCTGGATGATGGCGCTTACTTGGTCAGTAAATTATTGATTGAATTGGCTCAATCAAAGTTGGCAAATCAATCTTTGCCAGATTTAATTGCGAATTTAAAAGAACCCGAAGAAAGTGCAGAATTTCGGATTAAAATTAATGTGGATGATTTCAAAGCCCAGGGCGATCGCGTCATTGAGCAACTGCAAGAATTTGTCTCAACGCAAGCAGACTGGAAAATCGTTCCCAATAACTACGAAGGGCTGCGAATTTCCTGCACGTCAGCTAGCGAATCCGGCTGGTTTCTGTTACGCTTATCACTCCACGATCCGGTGATGCCTTTGAATGTTGAGTCTAATGTTAAGGGTGGTGTCGCTCGCATAGTGGCGCGGCTTTTAGCTTTTTTCCAAACAACAGAATCCCTTGATTTATCGGCACTTTTGTCAACCCAATACTAAGTAAGAAGGAATTTAATTATGTGGCGTGTAACCATTAACTGTTCTGCGGTCAACTGGGATATCCATTCTAAGGCGTTCAAGGCGATCGCAGAAAAATATCCGGCTACGCCTCTTTCTTCCAAAAAGATGAAAGGCGACGGCCAACGCATCATGGAATATCAACTTGAAAACGTCAATGACGCAGAGGACTTGATCGAAGAATGTTTGACCTTAGATGGCTTCACCGCCAGCTTTGAATCTCTATAAATCGAGGTTATAAGACTATAGCAATTCTCAATCTTTATCTCATATCATTTTAGATTGAAGAATTGGAAATTAATCATGAGATAATGGTTGGGAGATTTTATATACAGTCTTGGACGCAAGTGTCGCAATTAGTAAGGCGATATACTATCCGAAACCCTCGCTCGTCCGTTCACAATCAAAGTGGTAGAACACCCTACAAGTCGATTCGACTGTGCCAGTTGGCCTTAGTTTTATTAGGGATTTGAACTGAAGAGATTTGGAGCAAAAACCAAGACAGTTTGCGACGCAGTTCTTTGAGCATAAACGAGTAATATTAAGTCCGGTAGCATCGAAATTAATATAACCCGAAATCAGGATACGGCAGTGCCGTGTCCCTACAATAAATCTGGCGTAGGGACACGGCATTGCCGTGTCCTCTATATCATTCCGGCGCAGCCGGAATTGATATAACTTTATAATTTTTAGTTAATTTATGGGTAATCCGAAGACTTCAACGCCCAAGCCAAAAAACGTTCTGTATAGTACAAAGCAAGTTGATTGCTCGGGCCATTAAAAACTGCATCAAAGGCGTGTTCGGCCCAAGGAATTTCGAGCAAAATAGCCCGATCGCCCGTGGCTCGCAATCGTTCGTAGAGCGATCGACCAAACTTAGCCTGAACTATATGGTCGCGACCTGCATAAACCAGTAGAGAAGGGGGAAGATTGGGTTTAACATAATTGATGGGAGAAGCCCGACGGTAAAGCTCATTGAGTTCGTCTGGGGTTCCTCCGAGAAAGGAACGCAAGACGGCTCGAACATTTATGGGATCAGGAAAAGGTGGGTCATTGTATCCCCGGAGCAGGTCATTTGGCCCGTAGTAGTTCACCACTGCTCGAACTGGAAGCACACTAGAATCATAAGCAGCTAGCATTGCTAAATGGGCACCTGCCGATCTTCCCATCAGAGCAATTCGATCGAGATCGATTTCCCAATCACCAGCATGAGTTTTGATATAGGAAAGAGCGGCTTGTACGTCCTCAAGCTGAGCAGGAAATCGATACTTGGGAGCGTGGCGGTAATCAATTGCAACCACACAATAGCCTTGGGCGGCCATGTAGCGGCTGAATTCCTCATTGGAATCGGGATTGCCTCTCTGCCAAGCTCCCCCGTATAGTGTGATAATCGCCGGATATTTGCCAATTTCCACCGGCCGATAAAGGTTTAGTTGCAGTGAAACTCCGTCAGGGTTGGCAAATACAATAGCCCGATCGATCCTAACTTCTCTGATGGGAATTCCTCGGAACGCATCTGCCAGGATAAACGGTTGAGGGCGTAGCTGCGCGCGATCGGCTTCAGGAACAGTTGCTAAATAGTTTTTCCCTAGAACTGCTTGCACTTCGGTAGCTATCGCTGCATTGGCTGCGGGGAACTGAATCAGGGGGCTCAGGCCCAGGATTAGGGCGAACAGGTTACAAATCATTAAAATAATGTAGACTTTGCCTTGATGCCGTCCCAAGAAAGTCAGCAGGAGGGCGATCGCATTGATACCCACCAACCAAGGACTGATTTCTGGTGCTCCCACCGCCAAAGGGTACAGGGACAGCGTGGGTGCTGGTACGATGACCCAAAGGCTGAGAAATAGTGCGATCGCACTCAGGAACCAAGAAATAAATGGCGAGACTAAGAAAGCTGCTAATAAGGGTAACTTTTTGCGGTTATTCTTGTGAATCATCGGATTTTTGCAGCCTAATTTTTAATCAGCTTAAATTAATCTGGCGGTTTTTATTGGTAAGTCGATCGCCTCTAGCATTTTACCAAACCTGCAACTTCGACTCCCTGACATCCTGCGTCGATCGAAAATGCTTTAGCTGAGGCGCATCTAAGTTTTACTGTCAAGTCCGATCCAACTGATATCTTTCACCATATTCAATAGGCTTTTTACAAATGGGTTCTCCGGCCAGCCTCACAAGAAAGTTCACTCTTTGTGGGGCCAACCGGAAACCCTGTTTATAACAACAGCGATTGCTTTTTTAAGCTGCAAACGTTCTCAGTGCTTGCTTTACAGATTATTGAAATTTATGGAAACCTCAAATCGGGACGAAATTAAATTGTAGACCAAGTGTATTTCTCAGGTAAAATCGAGTCTAATCCTTTAATTGCTGAGGCATAGTCTCATGCCCATTCCCAAACTCAGTGAAACAACGATCGAGCATAACACCTCTGCCCAATCCCTTAAGCGGGGTGAAGCTTACTATTTAGCTGGCAATGTTACTAGCGCAGTTCTGCGCGGCAATATTGTGCAAGCAGTAGTGGAGGGTTCCGAAGTAGAACCCTATCGTGTTACCGTGCCCTTTGAGGATACCGGATTAGCATCTACATTATCCTGCACTTGTCCTTACGATAATGGTGGGTGGTGTAAACACATTGTTGCGACGCTGTTATTGTGTCTGCGACAACCAGAAATAATTGAGCAGGGCGCGACACTGGAACAACTGCTCGATCGCCTCAACGACGTACAAACCCAGCAATTAATACAGCATTTAGTAAAAAAAGAACCATCACTCATTGATGCGATCGAACGATACATTAACTTAAGTGCTATTCCTGCACCTTCAAACCAACCTACCAAAGCACCCCGCCGCACCTCCATCGATCCTGCTCCCTTTCGATACCAAGTACGACGAATTTTGCGAGAGGCTGTGAGGTATTTGGAGGATGGATGGGAGGAAGACCCGATTACAGAAGAACTTTTAGATGTAATTCAGCGAGCCCAGGAATTTAGCGCACAGGGGGATGGCAACAACGCCTTAGTAATTTTAGAAGCCATCACTACAGCCTGCGTTGAAGATTGGAATGATGTAGAAGAGTTTGGCGCTGAAAATTATGAGATAGCTAACGCTTTGGATGAAGCTTGGACAGAAGCGATTTTGACGGCTCAACTAACTGCTGAAGAAGAGATCGATCTCCAGGTGATGTTAGAAGCTTGGCAAGATGAATGGGATTGTGATTTCAGCATGAGCTTGGAAGCTTTACGCCAAGGTTGGGACGACCCCCTACTCCAACAGGTACTTGAAGGAAACATTACTGGTCAAGGAGTTTGGGCTGGTGACGCACCCAACTGCGCTCGTGACTTAACATTGATTCGCTTGCAAATCCTCGATCGCCAGGAACGCGATCGAGAATACTTATACTTAGCTCAAGCAGAAGGTTGTTCTCAACAATACTTGACGATGTTAACTCGTTTGGGGAGAGTAGAAGAAGCCGTGGAAGCTGCTGCTACTGAGATGCAATCAGCGGAAGATGCTCTTGCTCTCGTTCAAACTTTAAAGCAACAGGGAGCCTTAGAACAAGCTCTGAAAATTTGTCAAGCTGGGTTGAATTTGTCAGGTCATTGCCATTACCAACTGGCAATCTTGATGAGTGATTTGGCTGTTGAGTTGGGGAAAGACGAAGTTGCGTTAAATGCTAGAATCCTAATCTTTAAAATCAAACCGTCCTTTAGCGATTATAGTTTAGTGAAGGAGTTAGCGGGAGATAGTTGGTCAACTTTGAAAGCAGATTTGTTAGCAACTCTGAAAAGTGATGGAAGTGGGAATTTTCCTGACGCGAAGGTTGATATTTTTCTGGATGAGGGAATGATTGAAGATGCGATCGCCCTTGCTGATGGCTTAAGTTATTACCACTCAGCACTGATTCACCGAGTAATGGGGGCTGCTATCAGCCACAGCCCCGATTGGGTAATCGCCAATGCTTGTCGGCGTGCTGCATCGATTATGGATCAAGGGAAATCAAACGAGTACAATCTTGCGATTAAGTGGTTGGAAAAAGCCCGCGCTGCCTATTTACAAACTGGGCAAAATCTTCAGTGGTCTGCTTATCGTTCTCAACTTATGCAAATACACAGTCGGAAGCGGAAGTTAATGGAGATGCTCAAGAGTCCAGAATTATATTGAGCCTTAACTTTACAAGTGAAAGCAGCCCAATAAAAAGGGTGAGCAAAGGGGAAATCGGGAGCATCCCAATTTGGCTTTTATATGAGTGTTCGCTGTGATATCAAATCCGGTAGTATCGGAATTATGTAGTGCGAGCGTCCATAGCGAACGATCTATGTCGCGAGCGAGACGCTCGCACTGATATCATCCAAATACAGCAGATTCCACGCTTATGAAGTACACCCGCCTATCGTTCGATCCCCGGTTAGACACGGCAGTGCCGTGTCCCTACACTTCACAAACCTGGAATACGCTGTAAGACTCGGCGGTTGAAACTGCGGCGTTGCTGAATGCAGATATGAAACGATCGCTCGAAGGCCGAAGACTCGCTCTAAATTTTGAGAAATCATACCCATCTTCTGCAACGCCCTCTTTCCCACCGATTTTAATTAGCTAGATGACTGAATTGAGTTGATTCTTGAAATGATTCGATCGATTGCAGACTATCTGAAGCAGCATCCCAAAGAATGAATTTGAAACAGTCAGGAATATCGCGAATTCTCAGTGTTTTTGAATTAGCCAACAGGTGAATATTGGCATGATGACACGCCTGAAGATTGTAGTTAGGTATTCGCTCAGAGAGATGATGAATATTGTGGCAACCAATATCAGCGGAAAACCAATTGAGAATAGTTGGTAATTTTAGGTAACTACTGCCTTCTATTGCGCCAAGAAGATAGTCCCAACCCTCTGTTTTATGAGCGTAAGAACCATCGAAATTGTGCTGGACGAAGAAAATACAGATAAAGATCGCCGCCGAACAAGTCATGACAATTGAGTAAACACTCCAGAAAAAGCCAAACCCAAGTAAGTTGCCCAGATAAACCCAGCTACTAATAACGCAAATATTGTTGAAGAGTAAATCCCAAAACTCAGCCGTCGTATACCAATGTTTGGATTTATAAGAAGCAATGATTGCAGATAAACCCATGCCAAAATCTTGCTTGAGACAAGCAAACATATGTCCGATAAAACCAGCAATTCCCAATACCAGCGCGAGTCTTGGCTTGATGATTAGGTAGAAAAAACCACCGGGAAACAGCATCAATGGGTGTCTGAGGAACTGATACATTTTTTGACGAAATGTACTAAGTCTCGCAAATTGTTCGGTGGATATCAACGCCGAAGGGCCTCGGTACATATCCCAATTACCATTATTTTTGTGGTGATAAGCGTGTCCCCTCGACCAGGGGTACTGAGGAATCGCATTGATGATACCTAGCAGAAAACCCACGACTCGATTGACTTTTTTGGAACTAAAAAGAGAATAGTGTCCGCAATCGTGCATCAAAGAGAAACAACGTCCTGAAAAGAGGGTCATTAACACCATTATCGGCGGAAGGAGGAATACAGAAATGGCTGCTGCCTTAAATGCTAAAAACCATAAAAGTGTATAGGGAATGACTGTATTGAGTATTTGCCAACTAGCTTTTAAATTGTTGCTCTTCATGTAAGGAGTTAGAACAAAATCTGACTTTTTTATCATGTTTCTCATTGAGTATGTCTATTATGCTTCGATAAGATTACCATTAGAATCAGGTGGCGATTCTTGCCATTGTTGGGCTGTGGTAATGGGTAGATGGCAGTTAAAATTTAGCCCCTACGTTACAAACCTGAGCCAATTAGTGTATCACTCATTGGCTCCTCCTTTGGGTTGTCTTGCAAAGCTGAAACTCATCCCAGCGTTGACGTACTTGCTGATAACAAGCCGCCGGGGGGATTGCTAAACGTTGCAGCAAATCGATTTCAATTTTACCCTTACCTGTTAGCAGAATGATAATTTCTTGGGTGGGATTGTAAGTTGCAATGATTTGAAGTAAATTGGAGAGAGTGGATAGCTCTAATTCCAGTCGTTTCAGATAATCTGCTACCGATAATTCTGTGATGAATTGCAAGTGATGCGGAACCGTATCAGCCTGCCAATTCACAGGTGTGTTGACGGGCATATCGACATCACAAACCACCATTCCTAGACCAAGGGTTAAAAATCCCTTCCAAGCGGTGTATCCAATGGTCAGCATATTTTGGTGAACGAACAGATTTTGCCAATAGTTAAAGCTACCTTGCCGCTTGTTATCTTCAACTCGCATTCGCTTCCTCCCGCAGCATTTTAGCAGCTTTCACTATATTTTTCAGCGCGGGAATAGTCTGCAATAAAGAATTTGTTTTTAATTTCCCACTCGAAGATACTTTTAGGGCTTTCTTGACTTCCCGGTTTTTACCAATCAGAGGATAGCCCAATGTCTCATTTAGAATCGTCATAACTCAACTTACTTAAACGATTAAATTAGTGAAAATTTACAGGAAAAATATACGGAGGCTAAGTTCAAACCAGTAGCAAGTATTATGATTTGCAAAGAGTAGCGACAAACTACAGGGAAAGAACTAGCGAGCGGTGGAGGTTCGCCTCGTCTTCACAGTCAGGAAGAAACTATTACCTGACTCAAAATCTATCAGGAATCAGTGAATTCCAACAATATCGTTCTAAGTCTATAGAGCGATCGCCATGATACATCAATTTTGAGAATGTTGAATTAACCATCATCTATGCCTCGTAGACGAAAAAGAACAGGTTTGCGATCGGCGGGCCTTCTGACTAAGAGACTCTATAATCTGATCGCAGTTGCGGGACAGCGCCGGATTTACACCGGACTTTCCCCGTTTCCTCCAACGGTTGCTTTTCGTTGCAACCTATTTTTACACAAATATGACGTTATCACAACTCGGGTTTGTTGGCGTAAAAAACTGTGAAGCCTGTCAGCAGCTTAACAAGTCGCTGCACCCGAAGGCATTAATATGATAGAGGAGGCGTAAAAAGATGTTAAAAATTGATAACTTTCGATCGCGGTTTTCAGGTGTCCGAAGGTACACAGCGGTTGGTAGCTCAAGTTTTCACTACAAGCCAATTTTATTAGGGTTGGGCGATCGCACATCATAGGAAATTAAAACTCATCACCAATTCCCCGTTACCAATTTTCAATTATCAATTCCAATAATTAGCTTAGGAGAGCGAAATCTGCTTGCGTAAAAACAGCCGGCGCGGCTGGCCGAACAGCCAACAAGTCCAATTCCAATCCACTTGTTGCAAGCGATAGCCGGCCTGATAGTACAACTGTCGCGCCGCGTGATTATTTTCCAGAACGTGGAGGTAAATCTCAGAAAATCCCCATTCTCGGGCTGTCTGCTCGCAGTTGCCGAGCAATTGTTGAGCAACTCCCTGCCGCCGGTACTCCGGGTGAACGGCTAAATTCGACAAATAAGGATAGTCAGAACTCGGGATTTGCCAAGGGAAGCGAGAACGCAGAGCCATTTCTATTGTTCCTGTTATGCACTGAGCTCGGTGCGATCGATAATTCTGCGTTCCCGGATCGCGCGAGACTAGCTCAGCAACCAGACAAATGTAATGTTCTGCCTTAGAACGCAGTCGATTTTTTAAATCTTCGTAAATGCCCAAACGCAACACCGGATACACCCATTCTACAAACCCCTGGCGGGAGTGAAAGCTCACGGCCAAAATATCGGCTAGCTGCGTCAAGTCGTTCGACGCAGCCGCCCGGATCGAAAAGCCAGAAATTCCGGGAGTTTGTTGTTCGTGAGAGGGTGAGGAAAAAAAGGAAGGATTCACAATTCCAGGTCACTATATTAATTTTTCTACGCTGGTTTCTAAGCTGCCCCTCTTAGAAACTTCACTGATGTTATACCGATCTTATAACGTAACTTATAGGCATAGTTTATTCGCCCGATTAAATCACATTTTTTTGTGCTTGACTTTAAGTAGTATCTGATGTAAATTGGAAAGATTAAGCATTTAATACTTTAGTTACGATCGATAAAAACTCATCCCCTAATACTAGATTTCTGGGTAGGGGGAAAGGTATTAAAAACAATCAAAAAGGTTTTAACGTCAGGTTCCCGGAATCCTACCGCTCTCTGCTTGCGGAAATACCGATCGAATATAATTTATCCGTCAAGCGGTAATTGAAAAACTCAACGACTCGTCAGAATAAAATCTGCCGCGCTCGCGCGTCGGAGGTTCATCGCCGGCCGGAGAGCTCGGCAACCCAGCTTTCAGCAGTTCTGGGCAATCAGCAAGCCCGTCCCCGATCGAACTGGCCTTACCTGTTGCGCCCGGGGGTACTCTCCCAAGCGTCCCATTTAAATTTGGATGCCTGGAAACAGTCTGCGGGGATTTTCCCCCTAACGGAGCGATACTGTGCTGCAGGCGATCGAGACCTTCAAAACCTCGATCGAGCTGATTGACCGCGCCCAAAAACCGATACGGTGCCACGTACACTCGTCGTGGAGAGATCGAAATTTTAGACCCTAGTTCCTGCTCCCAGATTCATCTGTGGAGTAAATCTAAAATCTAAAATCTAAAATCTAAAATCGACTGATCGGTTTCCACAAAGTACATCCCTAGCTAAGATTAACAGATGGATGCTCAAGCTTGCGGTGTTTCGCCGCAGTAATTGGCTTGGGCGTTGGTGTGCAGGAGGCACAAAAAATGCCGCGATCGGGGGAAAAAGTGCAATTTTCACTCAAATTGTACAGCAATTGCGCCGCTCGCACTCAAAGCCTCTGTTGTGTGTCATCCACCGCCGAATATCACTCAGGGGCCCTATCGACGGCGATCGGGGGGTATCCTTGCCTGACTGTTGAAGTTGCTGTCATCTTGAGAAAGAAAAACACAGGCGAAGATGGTGGTTGTCTATTGTATCGTGCTGGGGGCAGTTTTCACATACCAAATAAAACAGGCCCCAGCGGCCAGAAGAGCACATAAATTTGGCAAATCAACTCACAATCAGGACGGTTATTCCTATGTATTATGAGAGATCCAGACGGCAGTTAAAAGTGCCGGATTCGTGTTTCCTCTTCTGCATAGAGGTGAGGGGTCAAGGGCACTTCCCGCGAGACGAGTTTATGTGAATATCATTAAATAATAAAATTGGGGTGCACGACAGATAACTGTGGCTTTAGAAGAATTCCGAATTGAAAACCCACACATCAAAAATCAAGGTTGATTCTTGCTTCTGCTTGCCTCACAACAACTTCAAATTCACGAATTATTGTGACTTCAGCAACAGAAACAGGCGAATTCTTCCTTTCATCAGACTTATTAAATCGAACAGCCCCGGGGCACAGGAGAACGGTGCATGAATTCCCAACAAAATCCTAAGTTAAAAATTCTGATCGTCGATGACGAACCGGATAACCTCGATTTGCTTTACCGCACCTTCCATCGAGACTACAAAGTGCTCAGAGCTGAATCTGGCCCCGCCGCCCTCGAAATTTTGGCAAAACAGGGAGAAGTTGCCGTGATTATCTCCGACCAGCGAATGCCAAAAATGAGCGGTACGGAGTTTCTCAGCCTGACGGCGGCTCAATACCCCGACGTGATCCGAATTATTTTAACTGGCTATACGGATGTTGAAGATTTAGTTGAAGCTATTAACGCTGGCAAAGTATTCAAATACGTTACCAAGCCTTGGGATGCTCAAGAACTCAAAACTCTTGTCAGTCAAGCTGTTGATACTCACAATCTCCTGAAAGCGCGCACCAATGAACTGCGCAGGGCTCTCTCGCAAGAATCGCTGCTTTATGCCGTTACAAATACTATCCGATCGGCTCTCAATTACCAGCAAATGCTGCAAAGAATTGTGGAAAGCGTGGGGCAGATGTTTGAGGTGAGTTGCTGTCTGCTGCGGCCGTTCCAAGACGGTCAGGTGGCCGATGAGTGGTTCGTTTACCAGAAGGACGATGCTGAAGCCAGACCCCGAGATGATGCAGCAGCCGAACTGTCCCCGGATTTGCTGCGGGATTTGGTTTGGGAAACTCGGGATGTGGAGGTGATTCAAGATGCCCAAACTGACGATCGAGTTTTAAACTGGGACAATCAGCAGCGGCAGCAGGCTTACCAAGCTGCGAATATTCGATCGAGCTTGATCGTACCGCTGTTTTACAAAATGGAACTGATGGCTGTCTTGGCGCTGCACCAGTTCGATCGACCGCGCCTGTGGGAAGACCACGAGGTACAGTTGGTAATTACGGTAGCCGACCAAGCTGCTTTGGCGCTTTCTCAAGCCCGGGCTTACGAAAAGGTGCGGGCCCTGGCAAAGCGCGAGGCATTAGTCAATACTATTACTACGGCAATTCGATCGAGCCTCGACCCCCAAAATATTTTTGCAGCCATTACTCAACAGCTCGGCCAAGCTTTGCAAGTTGACGGCTGCGCCCTATCTCTGTGGACAGAAGATGATGAGTACGTCCAGTGCGTGGGGCTCTACGACACAGATAGGGATACCGTAGCTGTAGAACAGGGTTTTAACAATCCAGAGGTAGTTGGGAACCCTCCAAGCCCTGAGACGGCTTCTGCTATTGCTGCTGGGAACGCTCGCGGCTGGGTTTTTGCCCATCCTTCCCTACCGCAGTCTTTGGTACCGATTCGGGGCAATCCGCTGTTGCTGCAAGTAATGGTATCAAAAGAGCCGGTGGGGATCGAAGACCTCAGCGAACACCCCGAGTTAAATGTTACAGAACTGCAAGTTCGATCGCCCGCCCGCGCCCTGTTAGTCGTTCCCTTGCTCTCCGAAGGCAAAATCATCGGCAGCATTTCCCTGCGCCAAAATCACAGCACCCGCCGCTGGAACCTCTCAGACATTGACCTGGCTCAAATAGTGGCAACTCAAGCGGCTCTCGCCGTGCAGCAGTCGCGCCTCTACCAGACTACAAGACAGCAGGCAGAACGGCTTCTGGAAGCCGATCGGCTCAAAACCGAGTTTTTCCAAAATATCTCCCATGAATTCCGCACCCCTCTAACACTAACTATCGGCCCTCTAGAATCAGCTTGCGGCCGCAAAGAAGACTTGCCTTACGAACAAGCCGTAATCGCTTTGCGAAATTCCCGCCGCCTCCTGCGCTTGGTAAATCAACTGCTGGACTTGCAGCGGCTCGATGCCGGACGGATGCAGCCGAGTTTTCGCCCCTGCGATTTGGTCGGTTTCTGTTACTCCACCGCAGAGTCGTTCCGCGCCTACTGCGAGAAAAAAGGACTCCACTTAATTACCCAACTGCAAGAATGTCCTTTACTTTATTTGGATATTGAAAGATTTGACAAAGTTATTTACAACCTGCTATCAAATGCTGTCAAATTCACCCCAGAAGGGGGAAATATCACCCTGACAGTTGCATCGGCCGGCGCTCACTGCTTGTTGCAAGTAAAAGACACCGGCATCGGCATTCGCACCGAACAAATTCCCTATTTGTTCGAGCGCTTTCACCAAGCCGAAGGTTCTGCCAGCCGCTCCTACGAAGGCAGCGGTTTAGGTTTGGCACTTGTCAAAGAATTAGTCGAACTCCACGGCGGTCAAATTTCCGTCGAGTCAGTTTACGGTGAAGGTACTACTTTTAGCGTTTGGCTGCACTTCGGTTCGACTCACTTGCCCCCAGAACAGGTACTAGAAATACCTGCGGAGTTTCACTCATCCAAAGCTTCGGTGGAACTGGCAGATGTTGAGTCGGATTTGTCGGAAAATGAGGTAGAAAATCAGAATTTTGAGGCTCTCGAACCGATAAGTTCAGAAACAGCAGTGGGCACGGTTATGGTGGTTGACGACAATCCCGATTTGCGCTTTTATGTGTCTGGAATTCTGCGAGATTCCGGCTTTGCAGTTCTGCTCGCCCGCAACGGACAAGAAGGATTTGCCGTGGCAAAAAACCGCCTACCGGATTTAATTGTAACGGATTTGATGATGCCTGTGGTATCGGGTTTGGATTTGATTCGGATGATTCGAGAGGATGAGGAATTGCAGGGAACTCCGGTAATTTTGCTGACTGCTAAAGCCGACGAAGATACTCGAATTGAAGGAGTAGAACGGGGTGCTGACGCTTATTTGTCCAAGCCTTTTAACGATCGAGAATTGTTGGCAGAAGTGCGGAATTTGATCGCCCTCAAACAAAACGAGCGCCGAGTGCAGCAGTTGAACAGTTATTTAACTGAGTCGGTGCTGCGCCGATTTTTGCCGCCGTCGATGGTGAAGGCCGCAGCGGCTGGAGCTTTGCCCCTTGATTTGCGCCCTGAACCGCGATTGATTACTATTTTGTTTAGCGATATTGTCGGTTTTACTGAAATGGCAAATACGCTGCGCTCGCGCCGGGTAGCTGAGCTGTTGAATGAATATTTGGCGGCAATGACTAAGGCTATTTTTGACAGCGGCGGTACGGTGGACAAATTTGTCGGAGATGCGGTAATGGCTTTTTTTGGCGCCCCGGAGGAACTAACGCCTAACGAGCAAGTACGCCGCGCTGTGGCTGCTGCAAGGCTTATGCTGCGAGCTCTGGATGAGCTTAACAAGAGGTGGTTGGAGCAGGGAATTGTTGGGGAAAATGGGGTGAATCCGGTGCGGTTTCGCTGCGGAATTCACCAGGGTACTGCGGTGGTGGGGATGTTTGGTGGGCCCGACCGATCGGATTATACTGCGATCGGGCCAAGCGTCAATATTGCCGCCCGTTTGCAAGAAGTAGCGGAACCAAACACTGTGCTGATTTCGGCTGCGGTTGCAGATTATGTTGAGGAAGGTCGAATTGTTAAATACAAGCCGCTGAAGCTTAAGGGAATTGATGAAACAGTATTGACTTTTGTACTGAATTGTGATTAGTTGTTGGTTGTTTGTGATTGGTTATTGGTTATTGGTTATTAGTTGTTTGTTATTGGTTATTAGTTGTTTGCGACCAACGCCCAATATCTAATAGCCATCTCTAATAATTATTGTGGAACAGGCATCCTGCCTGTTCAATACTGCCTTTTCTGGAAATGTCCAATGCTTTGACTTATGACCAATAACCGCCCGTCCCTACTCCGATCCAATCACCACTGGGAGTTTCCCCAACAGCATAAATAGAAGTACCGATGACGTAGCTTTGGAGTTGTTTCAATTCAGAAACCATAAAACGATTCAGCCGATCGTACCTCAAACCAAAATATTCATAGGTTTGAACGTATTGGCACGAATTCAGCAGTTTAGTCAACACCTGAGCTTTCGACTCAGCAACTTGCCAATTTATTTCTGGCACTTCCCGCAGTTCGATTGAACTTAACAACTGCATATCTTTAACAAACGGCTGAACTTGCGATTTTAATAATTCGGATTTTGGGGTAGAATATCCATCTTCAAAAGTCAGAATCTCTCCAAATATAGGAGTACATATTTCGCTGAGGATTCCTGAGATGCCAACCCAGGCATCATTCGGAATTTTGCCAACAATTATCGCATTGGCAAGACTGTTGTTGCCGAAGTGATAAAACTCCAAATCGGTAAGGTGCGATCGCAATTCCTCGATCGAGTCGATCAACTCCTGCTGTCTGTCGCGGATGGCAGGTGTTGATAAATTCTGCGCTAGCGATGGTTGCTTTCCCGATTTTTCGGCGCGCCGCCAAGCTTGGCAAAAATCCTCCCAATCTCCGATTTGCAAAATATTTCGGGAAATTAGGAAATTAAGTAAATTAAACTCTCCCATTTCGGCAAATTCCCAGACAAACGGTAGAATTGGATAATCGGTTTCGCTGCTGTACCACAAACCTTCTGTGATGACTTCCAGAGTGGCTAACAACTGTTCGGTTTTTGAATTCATAAAGTTATTCAAGTTACCATTGCAGGTGAGTTTGGGCGATCGCACGCGCGATCCGGTTGCTATCTCGATCGAGAGACTGTAGAATTTCTACAGAAGTAGATGGATTGTCAGCAACTGCACAGCGTTCCAGCCAAGATAAAGATTGAGAACCTTGTGCGAGTATGCTGACAGGAGTTAACGGGTGCATTAGCGCCACAAAACGCACAAAAGCATTAGCAGATTGCGCGTATTCCGATAGCAAAGTTGGCAAATCGTCAGTATCGGGATTGTAAATGCGGCCGAGGAAGCGCAATGTCGGGCTGGATTCGCGAGTATAAGGTTGCACGATTAAATTTTGCAGCGATTCGCGAATAGAAGTTGGCGTGTTGGGATTTTGGGCAACAGCAAGGCGGACTTCGACTTGTTCGTCGCGCGCTAGTTGTTCTAAAATAGATGCGGCTGTATTGGGATTGACAGCAACTTTTTCTCGCACTTGTGAATTCAAATCTTGACTGAGAAATTCCAGAGTATTTGCTGTCGTGTTGCGATTGGCTGCAACTTTTTGCCGGATTTCTCGATCGCTATCTGATGCGAGAGTTTGCAACATAGAAGTCGAACAGTTGGTTGAAGATGCGATCGCACCCCGCACTTCCTCATCTTCATCCGCAGCTAACTGCTGCCAAAGTTCGGGAGTTAAGTTGGGATGGCGCTCTAAAAGACTGCGAATTTTAGGACTCGGATCTAATGCGAGTATTGCCAAAATTTGCGGAGTCAAACTGTTATTATAAACTAAAGCTTTGAGTACGCCTTTAATATTACAGCCAGAAAACATTGCAGCATCGCGCGATTCCTCTGTTTCTGGTTCCGTCACAAATTCCCTGGCAGCCAGCATTTCCAAAACTGCTAAAGGAGTGCGGGGATTAGCAGCAATTATCCTGTAAATTTCATTTTCTTGATTCCTCGAATTTGCTGTCGCAGGTGCGTTAGTTTGAGTTTCGTTATAGAGAATTTCCAGCGCTGCGGGGGGAGTGTTGGGATTTTGCGCTACATTGTAACGGGTTGTATGGTCAGAATTTGCAGCAAGTTGCTCTAGAATTCGAGGAGGCGTGTTGCGGTGGGAAGCTACAGTTCTCGTCGTAGGGCTGTAAGAATCGCCAGCCAATTTTTCCAGCGCGCTAGCTGGAGTGTTGCGATGGGAAGCTACTTGATAGCGGATTGAATTGTTGTTGCTACTTGCTAACTGTTCTAAAGTGCTGGCTGGCATTTGAGAATTAAGCACCGGATGCTTCAGGAAATCGGCTAATTCATCGCCGCTCATTTGCGAGACTGCTTTCGCCAAAACACTGCCGGGAGTATTCGGATTCCGGGCGTTAAAAATTCCTTCTTCTAAACCCAAACGTTCTAAAACTGCTGTAGGAGTATTGAGATTGCCGGCTACTTTTGCCTTGACTTCGCGGTTGCTATCATTCGCCAACTTCACCAAAATTTCTAGCGGAGTATCCGAGTTTTCTGCAACTAATTCTCTCACCCTTGGCGACTCATCATTTGCCAGCAATTCTAAAACTTGTACGGGAGTTGGCCTGTCATAATGTTTGTGTGCCACTGCACAGCGCACCGACACGCTGGGATCGCGAATTAGTTCTAAACGGATATTTAAGGGCAAATCTCGATTGTCCAGCAGCACTCTGCGAACTATTTCATCAGGATACTTGGCGATTTGTTCTAGGATGCTAACCGGAGTATTCGGATTGCGGGCGGCGTTGAACAAAGCAGTGCGATCGCCACTTGCGATCGCTTCTCCTAACGCATAAAAACTCTGCGGCCTGCGCGACATGAATTCGCGGGATTTTGCATTTTCCTTGTGTTGTTCTTGTTCTAGCAGCAACCGATAGCGTTCTAAAAGAGGTAAATTTGGATTTTTGAGTACCAAATCTAGCATCGTGACATTACTGCTAGTGGGATTATCGTGGGGCTGTCTGACAAATCGCAACAGCAAATCAGCGGGAGCATTTCGATGTTTTGCAATTAGTCTCAAAACCCTGTCATGCGGCAGAGGTAAGTCTGCAATTCGCCTTAGCAACGATTCGGGAACTGTGGGATCTTCGGCGATCGCCTCTATTGCTCCCAGTTGCACAAGTTGCTCTAAAATATCTAGGGGCGTGCGGGAATCTTTGGCAATTGTTTCTCCATAGCCCGATGTAATTAGTTGGTGGAAATACTCTCTGCGTTCTGTTTCGGGAACTTCTGGATTGTAGGCAAGTGCCAAAAATATATCGCAGTCGTTATTGGAAGAATTAAGCTTTGTTGATGGTCTAATTAATTGAGTTTTTAACTGTTCTCGCAGCGCAGCCGGAGTGTTGGGATTGCCAGCCAAAGCGACACCTACACAACGGTAAGTTGAATCGTGTCTCACATCGCTGTTAATCATATCTAAGGCATGGAAAAAAGTTTCGATCGCTCGTTTATGCTGTTCGGCTGACAATCCGGGCAATAATTCAATCCACAGCGGGATTTCTCTGTCAATTTCCCTATTATATACAAAACTTCCATAATTCAAAGTCCTGCTTAAAATTTCTAGAATGCCAGAACTTTCGAGGGCTTCTATCCAGCGATCCACATCAATAGTGATATTTGCTGGATCTAAAACCTCATACTTCAAATCGGAGATCATTTGATCCGCAAGAGTGTTGAATGAGTTAGCATTTTTTTTGTAATTCGCTCCTAAAACTCGTCTAATTTCTCGCAATAACTTTGTGTGATAAGACTCGTCTTGCGCCATTGATTCCAGAATGCAGACAGGCGTATTAATGTTTTCTGCAACTTTGACTTTAATCCGTTCGTCGGTGTTGACCGATCGTGATTCTAGCAGGCGCAGCTTGAGAGTTTCAGGCGTTTTAAGAAGATTTTCGGCAACTGCTAGCTGTACCCAAGGATTTGGATACTGGCTCAGCCGCTCTAAAGTTTCAGCAGAAACTTGCGGGTGTTTCGCAATTTCACGCAAAAACATTGTGTCATCCTGCATCCATGTTTCGAGAACATCCGGTTCGGGTACACATTGGCGGTTTGCCAGTTTCTCAGCTCTTAATTCTTCTAAATTAACATCGGCTAATTCCGCCAAAATCCATGCAGGCGTGTTCGCTTCTCCCAGGAACAAATACCGCAATTCCTGCTGTTGCCAAATTGGCTTGTCTGTCGCCGCTTCTCTAAAAAACCGCTCTAAAATACTCGTCGGTAAGTTTTTTCGATTCGTCAACATATTCCAGCAATCCGGGAACAACTGGTGCATAATTTCCTCGCTGGCATTTGGATGCTGGGCTGCTGCTTGACGAATCGAGCTTTCTGAATGTTCTGCCAATATTGCCAAGATTGTTGCAGGTGTTTGAGGATTTTTGGCAACTGCTAGCGGAATTTTAAATAGACAATCTCCGGCTAACTGCATCAGGGTTTCTGCACTCGCTGAAGGGTTTTGTGCAACTGCTAAACGCACCCTTGCCCAGGGACTTTGCCCCAATTGAGCGAGCTGTCGGACATCTGCATTCCAATCGCTTGCTGCGGTATATTGTGCTTGGGCAAACTCGATTAGTTGTGGCGGAGTGTTGGGGTTTGACTGGACTGCTAAGCGCACCGGCAGTTCTAAATCTCCCGCCAACTGTTCCAATAATGACAGCGGCGCAAGGGGCGATTCTGCTGCTTGCAGGCGCGGTTCTAAGGTTGTTTCTCTTGCGAGCCGATCGAGCAATTTTACCAGGTATTTTAAGGGCAAGTAGGGATTAGTAAGTCCTGGGGCAATGCGTTCTGGCGGCACCCATTCGCTTAAAAAACATTCGGGAACCGGAGCAAATTTTAGCAATTCGACGGCGAGGCGATCGTTTTGTCCGAGTTGAGCGGTTTGCATTGCTGCATCGAGTGCTTCTTGCCAATCTCCGGCTATTTCTCCGGCCCAGTTTACGTGCCCAGAAGCGGCTTGTGCAACGTCGGGATGAGAACTCGCGACGAGTATTTCTAGGAGGCTGTGCGGTGTGTCGGGATGGTTGGCGATCGCCATTTGCAACTCGATCGGGCGATCGGTTAGCTGAGATGGAGCGTTTGTGAATTCTTGCAAATCAACGGTATTCAGCAGTTCTCGCAGCGTCATATTGTATCCTTTGATAATACAAGTGGGTAGATTGCGGGCGATCGCCTTTTTTTCCTTGTTTCAAGTGGGCAGCTTTGGTCAATTTTTATATGTCTACTCTGATTACAGTCTAATTCAATTTTTGATAATTGGCAATACTTCTCGCATCTTTTCTGTCGCCATTCACATAGCTATCGCATTTAACTATACTGCCAGATAGTCTTGACTTTTTTAGGGGATTATGATATTCTTAAATGTCTTGTAAGTCCCTCACTTTAAAATGGCATATACTTATTATGAAAAAAATCTAACTCAATAAATCTAAAGTTTCAATATAAAACCCGCCTTTTTTTGCTTTTTTTGTCTGAATAATGTATTTAAAAGATAACCCCCCGCGAACAATCGGGAATGTTTGAGATATTTAATATTCCCGATTAACCCAAGTTGAAACATACCGAACATCGAACTTTCCCAAACACCAAGAAATGAAATATTCTGCATCCAGTCCCAGAAGCAATAGCCAAACTTCTCGCTTTGACGGTTTATCTTTGGACGATCGCAATCCCGACTTCATTCAATTTTTGCTGCCAATCTGGGAATGGCTGTACCGCTACTATTTTCGTGTACAAAGCGACGGCTGGCACCACGTCCCCGCGACCGGAAAAATGCTCGTTGTCGGTTCTCACAACGGGGGAATTGCGGCTCCAGATATGTTTATGTTCCTATACGAATGGTTCCGCAGGTACGGTACGGAACGCTTAGCCTACGGATTGATGCACCCCACGGTTTGGAAGGTTTCGCCAGAGATTGCTAGCATGGCGGTTCAGTGCGGCGCCCTGAAGGCGCATCCGAAAATGGCGATCGCAGCTTTGCGAAAAAATGCCCCAGTTCTCATCTATCCGGGGGGCGCCCAAGATGTTTTTCGCCCCCACCACTTGCGCGATAAAATCTACTTTGCCGGACGCAAGGGATTTATTAAATTAGCATTGCGAGAAGAAGTGCCAATTGTACCAATTATTTCTACTGGTGCCCACGATACTCTGATAGTTTTGGCGGATTTTTACGAACAAGTTAAGCAATTGCACGAATGGGGGATGCCGTGGTTGTTGGGCATCGATCCGGTGGTATTTCCGGTGTATTTGGGATTGCCTTGGGGACTGAGTTTTGGGCCTTTGCCGAACCTGCCTTTACCGGTGCAAATTCGGACTCGCGTCTGCGAACCAATTGTATTTGAGAGGTACGGTTCGGAGGCGGCGCGCGATCGCGATTATGTCGATGCTTGTTTCGATCGAGTTACCGCCCAAATGCAAGGCGAATTAGATTGTTTGATTGGCAATTGAGAACGCATAACATCTGCACGCACAGGTTTGTAGTAAGGACTTCAGTCCTTTGTCTTAGAAATTATTATAAGTAATTTTGTAGTGAGGACTTCAGTCCTCACTACGAACCAAGCTGTAAAAAAATAGAATTAGCAAAAAAACTCTTTCTATTAATTCTGCTTTCTGCCTTCTAGCTTCTGCCTGCGGGTGACTAATTGCCCGATCGCCTTGACAGCAATTCTAGGATGAAAAAGGATTGTCGGTGGCTCAATCATGTGCAGAACTTCCAAAAATGCTTGACAAACTTTAGCATCATCTACAAGCGCTTTTAACACCAACTCCATGTACTCAATAACCAGTCGCGTACCCAAATTTGGTTTAGCAACTGTACTTCCCCGATAGCGGGAATCCTGACTGATGGCAAATATCCAAGGAATTCTATGTAATTTTGCTAGTTTTTGTTGAAATTGTCGAGAGAAACCTTTTAAATTGCCTTCAATATAGCGCTGCCGCTGCTTTTGCAGGCATTCATCTAGCATCTGAGCATCCAGTGCAGCAACCGTCATTCCCTGTCCGTAAACCGGGTTAAAAGCACAAACAGCATGACCGATAATTACCAAGTTTTCAGGGAAACGGGGAAGCTGTTCGTAGTGACGCAAACGATTTTCAGTACCTCGATAACTATAAATAGGAGTTAGCGGTTTGGCGTCTTTAATCGCATCATAAATTAGTCGAGTTGGGAGAGTGCGGGCAAATTCGACAAAACCTGCTTCGCCTGCGGGGGGATAATCGCGATCGCCCCCAGCGAGAGTCACCAACCAGCGATCGCCTTCGATCGGGAAAATTCCACCGCCGCGAGTCCGCAATGGCGGTGCGTTTCCCACAAATACTGCCGATTTGTCTGACAGTCGATCGCTGCATTCATAGATGCGGGTTGCATAGCCGACAAAACCATTGATCGCGGTTTCTTGAGGCGGTACATAGCCTAGTTTTTTCAACCATTTAGGTGTTTGGGAAACTTTGCCGCTAGCATCAACTACTAAATCTGCATTCAAATTTTGTTCGTGAATATTGGCTGGGTTTTGGCGATCGCGAAAACGCACTGACACTCCTGTTACCTCGGCGCGCGAGGCATTCGCCAGCAACCCCGTTACTGTGCCTCCTTCGAGAAAATGCACGTTCGTATTTTCAGCCAAGCGGTGGCGAATTTGCCAATCCAGTAAATCCCGGCTGAACATAATTAAATCATTTAGATCCGGGCTAAATTGCGGGGCCCAACCCGCCGGACTAAACCACCCGATCGACCTCGGATCTAAACTAGGAGCACCAGCAGCTACCAGTTCGTTTTCCAAGCCTGGAAAAAACTCTTCTAGGATGATTTTTCCCCGATTCAAAAGGATGTGAAGGTGACGGGATTGAGGAATCCCGGGGCGGGGTGCGGGTTTTTCGGGGAAAAAATCCCGTTCAACAATACTTACTCGATCGAAGTGTTTTGCTAATACTCTAGAGGCCAACAGTCCTGCTAAACTGCTACCAATAATAATTGCATGACTTTCTCGCTGCACGATCCCATCCTTTGAACGCTAATAACTAACAACTCTGTTTCTCTCTCTTCTGGCTCCTCTGCGCCTCTGCGGTGCATTAAAAAAAATCTCGTTCATAAATCAAACAACATTCACATAGCACAAATAGCCCTAAATTGACAGCCGGCCGCAGACATATTTATACACTTCCAACTGTAGGGGGATGCTTTAGCTCGTCAATAAGGCGATGCTTGCCATTGGGGCCATGAGTCTAAAACTATACATTGGTTAACTCGCGCCAACGATCGCGCGCACCCACCCTTTAACGAGGAATATACTATGTATCAAAATTTGCCAATAAATCCACAACTGTATAACATCGGGTTCTGGCTGGCCCAAGTGCCAGTAGAGCAGACTACAACAACAACAAACAGAGTAGAAGATGCAGCACTCCTATACTCCGGGCCGCAATTTTTTATCGCCTTAATATCTGGAGTCGTTCTCGCCTGCGCTTTCCAACTCTTGCTAACAAATTTATCAGTAGCCGCGGGCCTTTCCTACATCGGACAATCCCACGACGACGGACACCAATCCGATAGCAGCAGTCCCCCAGTCCGCCACATCGGCCGCAAAGTAGGCACTTGGACGCTAATAACCGTCACCATCGCCCTATTCTTCGCTTGTTTGCTAGCAGTCAAGCTGAGCTTGATTAGCAGTCCCGGTTTAGGTGCGATCGTCGGTTTAGTCGTGTGGGCCGCTTATTTCTCACTGCTGGTATGGGTGAGCTCCACCACCGTCGGTTCCCTGATCGGTTCTGTCGTCAACACGGCGACATCAGGCGTTCAAGCCATTTTCGGCACCGCAGCGGCGGCCCTGGGCGCGAAAGCAGCCAGCAACCAAGTAGTGGCCACAGCCAAAGCAGCAGCAGCAGCAGTGGGCCACGAACTCGGTAGCGCGATCGACCCCACAAGCTTGCGCGAAAACGTCGAAGACTACATTCAAGCACTCAAACCGCCGGAATTAGACATCAAAGGGATGCGCAGCGAATTTGAAAAGTTGCTCAACGATCCCCAACTCAAAGCAGTTGCTGGCGAAAATTTGCCGAATCTCGATCGGCAAACTCTCGTAGATTTAGTAAGTTCGCGATCGGACTTGTCAAAACGCGACGTAAACCGGATTGTAGACCAACTCCAAGATGCTTGGAAACAAGTAGGAAAACAAGACCAGAAACCAGATGGCATCGCCCAATTGGTAGATTATCTCAAATCTGCCAAATCGGGAGATTTGCTCTCAGATACGCTGACAAGTAGGGTAGAAAAAGCCCTCGGAAATCTGGGCGGTCAAAATCCCGGACAAAGCCCCACAATGATGTCCCAAGCAACGACAATGGCAGTCAATGCTTTAATGGGAGTAGTTTTGGGCCGCACGGATATTTCCGACTTAGATGTTGAAAAAGTAATGGGTCAGCTCAAAGTAGCTAAAGACAAAGTTAGCCAGCAAGCTGATAAAATTACCGCTCAAGTCAAAGGCGAACCCGAAACTTACAGCCCAATTCGCGCCGATGTAGAAAACTACTTGCTCAATACTTATTCGTGGCAGATGAACCCGCAAGCGATCGAGCGCGAATTTCGAGATGTGCTCTACGATCCTACGGCCGATCCGGGAACTGTGCGCCGCGAATTAGAAAAACTCAAACAGTCGAATTTTGCGGAAACCCTGGCCAGTCGAGGCGTTTTTACCCAAGACAAAATTAAAGAAATTTCCCAGGAGTTAGAAGGAATTAGACAGCGAGTGTTGCAAACCGTTATCTTTGCGGAGGAGCAAGAAAAAACTCGCGATTTGCAGTGGCGGGTGGAAACTTATCTGAAGCTGACACCGAAAGAGGAACTGACAGCAGCAGGTATCGGGAGCGATTTCAAAAAAATATTAGAGGATTCCGACGCTACTTACGAACAGTTGCGCGATCGGCTTTCTCCTTATACCCGCGACAGTTTCGTGCAAATCCTCAGAGGCCGCGAAAACTTCGGCTTCCAGGAAGTAGAACAGATTGTTAAAGAGTTGGAAAGGACGCGAGATGTAGTTTTAGCAGATGCTAAAGGTCTGCAAGAAGCAGCGCAAGTCCGACTAGACAACCAGTGGCAAAAAGTGCAAGAATACTTGAAGTCTACGGGCAAAGAAGAACTCAATCCCGAAGGCATCAAGCGCGATTTGAAAACGCTGCTGGACAACCCGGAAGCGGGAATCTGGGCGCTGAGAGCTAGAGCTTCTAAGTTCGATCGCGAAACTTTGGTAAAATTGCTATCTCAGCGGAAAGACCTCAGCGAAGACAAAGTAAATCAGCTTATCGATAGCGCCGAAGAAAATTGGCACAGCGCGCTCCAAGCGCCGCAAAAGTTGGCAGAAAAAGCTAAGGAGCAGTACGACCAAAGCACCACCGCCCTTGCAGATTACCTGCGCAACACTGGGAAATCAGAACTCAATCCTGAAGGAATTAAGCGGGATTTGACCAAACTGATGGAAAATCCCAAAGAAGGAGCTTTAGCGCTGCGAGGTCGCCTTTCTCAAGTCGATCGCGATACTTTGGTAAAACTGCTTTCTCAGAGAGAAGATTTGACCGAGGAACAAGTCAATCAAATTATCGACCAAGTGCAGGATACTCTCGGCTCGATCGTGAAAGCGCCGCGCCGTTTGGCAAAACGGGTGCAAAGTCAAGTGCAAGATTTTCAGGGTGTTTTAGAGGATTATTTGCGGAATACGGGCAAGGATGAATTAAATCCCGAAGCCATCAAGCGCGACTTGCAACTGCTGCTGCACGACCCGAAAGTCGGCGCTTACAGTTTGGGCGAGCGCTTGTCGCACATCGATCGAGCTACAGTTGTTTCTCTGCTGTCTCAGCGCCCGGATATTTCTGAAGAAGAAGCCACTCGCATTGTGGATCAAATTGTGTCGGTGCGCGACCAATTCCAACTCCAAATTCAGAAAATACAAGAGCGCATTCAGTCAGTAATTGACGGAATTCTCGGAAAAGTTCGGGATTACCTCAATTCCCTCGATCGCCCAGAACTAAATTACGAAGGCATTACGCGGGATGTTCGCAAATTATTTGACGATCCGCAAGCCGGATTTGACGCTTTGCGCGATCGGCTGGGTCACTTCAACCGCGATACTTTAGTAGCACTAATTAGTTCCCGCGAGGACATTTCCGAAGCAGATGCCAACCGCTTGATCGATCAAATTGAAAGAAGCCGCAACAGCGTCTTGCAAAGAGCAGAACGCTTGCAGCAAGAAGCGCAGCTTCGCCTCGAAAGCATTAAATTGCAAGCTGAAAAACAAGCGGAAGAAACCCGGAAAGCAGCAGAAGTTGCCTCTTGGTGGCTGTTTTTCACCGCTCTTACTTCGGCCGCAGCAGCAGCAGGCGCCGGTGCTTTAGCCGTCATCCGGTAAAAAAGACTCAAGTTGCGATCGGATTGCAAATATTGCCTGATGTTAGTTTCTACTGACATCAGGCATTAATTTTAATGTAGGGTGCTTATGGCGCACCTTATATCAATTCCGGTAACACCGGAATGATATAGAGGACACGGCAGTGCCGTTTCCCTACCGCGATTAATTGTAGGGAAACTGCACTGCCGTGTCCTGATTCTGGGTAATATAAATTCCGCTGCTACCGGATTTGATATTATTTGGATTTATTGGCAGTATTTAAGATTTTTGGCAATTCCGATTCTACAGTTTTTTTTAGAGAGAATGGTGCAAGTTATGAATTTATTTTAAATTAGCAGTTTTGAGTGATTAAAAATAGAAAAGCAAATTGGTTTGCATTTAGGAATGCAAGTCCTCATAAAATTATGAGGACTCTTCGTCTCTTCGTCCTGACTACAAACCCGATCGCGACAGTCATATTTACGGCGTCCGGCGCTGCACGCCTGTTCTCCCAACCGCCCGCTGCCCTGGCTGCGTCATTATCAAACGCGAACTGTTTTGAGTTCGATCGCCCGTTTCTTTTGACAATGCCGGTCGTCAGCTCATAACTTGTAGGTCATAAGTTGTGCATAATAGGGAACTAAAGGCGTGAAAATACTACACTGACTGTGGGGGGCGAGATACCGGATACCTTGGAAATACCAAGGGCGTTTCCAACTCAGCCCACAACACTCAAAACACGCAGGCCCTGCGATCGCCAATGCTAAACAACCTACGTCTAAAACCTCCCCTGGCTAGTTGCCTAGTAGCACCGTGAGGAGGGCGACGCCATGCAACTCCGAAAAAAAACACTATTAATCATCGGTGCAGCGCTGATCAGCCTGATTGTGGTTCTCTATGCCACTGCATCAACCATTTTGCTGCACGATTTTCACAACCTGGAGGCACAGTACGTCCGCCAGGATGTCGCGCGGGCTTTGGACGCATTGGATGACGACTTGTCGAATTTAAACACCAGCGCCCAAGATTACGCCGATTGGGACGATACTTACTCTTTCGTCGATACACGTAACGAGGATTTTGTCAAGTCAAATTTCGTCGATTCGACATTTGTTTACTTGAGACTAAACTTATTGGTGCTGCTGGACTCCAACGGTAAGACTATATTCAGCAAAGGTTTCGACCTCAAATCCCAAACAGAACTCCCGATTCCCGAAAGCTTAAAACAGCACTTGACCGACGCGCTGCTAGACTCCTCGACAGTAGGAGGCGATCGCTCCGCCGCCAAAACAGGCGTCCTCACCCTGCCAGAAGCCACGCTGCTGATTGCTTCAAAGCCGATTTTCAACAGCAACGCCCAAGGCCCGCCGCGCGGAACGCTGATCCTGGGACGCTACCTCGACAGCAGCGAAATCGGTTTGCTTTCAGAACTGACTCACCTGTCAGTGGATTTTAGATTGCCGAGTTTAGATTTTAAAGTGGGAGCCACGAACTACTCCGGGCACGGCGCCAAGGCGATGGCTCGATCTAGGCAAGAGTTGGAAAATCTCAAACTAAAAATTTCCCACCTCAAATCAGTAGAAATTTTAGTCGAGCCGCTCAGTGACCGCTTAGTCGCAGGATACGCCCTGATTCGCGACATCCACGGCAACCTAGCGCTGCTGCTGCGAGTAGAGGCAGAGCGCATCATCTACCGCCAAGGTCAGGCTACCTTGGAGCTGTTTACCTTATCAATACTGGCAGTAGGTTTAATATTTAGCGCGATCGCCCTGCTGTTGCTAGAAAAATTAGTGTTGGCGAGATTGGCTTCCTTGAGCACCAGCGTCAGCAACATCGCAGCCAACGGCGATCCAGACTTGCGCGTTGAAATGGCCGGAGCAGATGAACTCGCAAGCTTGGCCGACACCATCAACCGAATGCTAGAAGCATTGGGCAATTCTCAACTCGAACGTAATGAAAGCGAAGACCGCTATCGGTTGATGGCCGAAAACTCAACCGACATGATTACCAGACACAACCCCAAAGGCGTGGTTGTTTACGTCTCGCCCGCCAGTGGCGCTTTGCTGGGATACGAACCTTCTGAACTCATCGGCCGCGTCCCCAACGATTATTTTCACCCCGACGATTTAGAAACCATCGCCAAAGCTCACTCGAAAATCCTGGCGCTCCCAGTTACTTACACCGTCAGCTACCGCATCCGCCACAAAGACGGCAAATACATTTGGTTTGAAACCACGAGCCGCACGATCCGCGATCCCCAAACCGGCTCCGTGCAAGAAATTATCGGCATTTCCCGCGACATCAGCGTGCGCAAGCAAACAGAACAAGAACTGCGAGAAAGCGAAGCTGCAATTAAAGCTTTGTACCAAGTGACTTCTGCTCCCCGTACAGACCCGCACGGCCGCCTCTCTACCTTTGATTTGCGCCTCCAAGAACTGCTGGCAATGGGATGCCGGCAGTTAGGCCTGTCCGTGGGAATTTTGTCGCGCATTCAAGGCGACAACTATCAAATAATGGCTGTTGAGTGTCCCGACGGGTCGATCGCCAAAGAACAAATCTACGATTTGGAAAACACCTTCTGCGTGGCTACGGCTATGGCAAAAGAACCGCTCTACTTTGAGTCGGTAAGATTTTCGGGTTTATCCTTCAACACGGACGATCCTGCCTTCAAAATCGAAGCTTACATGGGCATTCCCGTTACGGTGGCAGGTGAAGTTTACGGCACTCTGTGCTTCTTTTCGCCGACTCCTGTGACAGAACCGTTCCGAGTTGTAGACAGAGAGTTGGTGAAACTGATGGCTCAGTGGGTGGGCAGCGAACTCGATCGCCAGCAAACAGGCGTAGATTTGGCAAAAGCTCGCGACGAAGCACTGGCGGCTACCAGAGCCAAAAGCGAATTTTTAGCCACAATGAGCCACGAAATTCGCACTCCGATGAATGGAGTCATCGGCATGACCGGTTTGCTGCTGGATACCCGCTTAACTCGCGAACAGCGAGATTTTGTAGAAACTATCCGCAGCAGCGGCGATGCCTTGCTGACGCTGATCAACGATATTCTAGATTTCTCGAAAATTGAGTCAGGCAAATTGGACTTGGAGGAACATCCGTTTGACATCCGCACTTGCATTGAGGAATCTCTCGACTTGGTAGCTGCCGCGGCGGCACAAAAAAAATTGGAATTGGGTTACTTGATCGATCGCGCAGTACCGACAACGGCGATCGGCGACAGCACCCGCTTGAGGCAAATTTTAATCAACTTGCTCAGCAATGCTGTTAAATTTACCGAAGCTGGAGAAGTAGTGGTTTCAGTGACGGCCAAAAAGATTTCACTGTCGGCGGCCAACGCTAAAGAACCGCCAGAAATTAATGACGAATTACTAGCAATTAACCAAGTATACGAAATACAATTTGCGGTCAAAGATACAGGTATCGGCATTCCAAACGATCGCATGGATCGGCTGTTTAAATCTTTCAGCCAGGTTGATTCTTCCACGAGCCGGCACTACGGCGGTACCGGATTGGGTTTGGCAATTAGCAAGCGTTTGGCCGAAATGATGGGCGGCAGGATGTGGGTGGAAAGTATGGGTAATCTGGCGGGCAATCCTCCCGCAGATTTTATAGCCACAGTTTTTGATGTGGAATGGGGAGAATCTTGCGAAATTGCCGAAAAATATTGCTCTGGGAAATCTTTACTCAGCAGCAAGCCGATCGGCCCAAATCTCACATCCGTTGGCTCTACTTTTTATTTCAGCACGATCGTTTCTGGCTCCAACAGTTCCTTGCCCGTTAACTTGAGCAATTCTCAACCTGAATTAGCTGGCAAGCGAGTCTTAATTGTCGATGACAATGCTACCAACCGCCAAATTTTGACTCTCCAAGCTCAGTCTTGGGGAATGGTGGCTAGGGCTTCAGCTTCGGCTCGTTTGGCTTTAGATTGGCTCGCTGCTAAAGAGGTATTTGACTTGGCAGTTTTGGATATGCAAATGCCAGAAATGGACGGGTTGGCTTTAGCTGCGCAAATTCGCCAGTATCCTGATTGCGAAAAGTTGCCGTTAGTCATGCTAACTTCGATCGGCAGGCAAGAAATTAACACCGCTGCAATTGAGGTGGATTTTGCTGCTTTTTTAAACACGCCTATTAAACAATCTCAGCTTTACAATGTTTTAATCAATATTTTTGGGGAACAGCCAACTGAAATTAGAGTGCAGCGCAGCAGCGGGCCTTTTTTGCAAAGCATACCCGTGCTGGCTTTGCACTTACCCCTGCGGATTCTGTTGGCTGACGATCATTTGGTAAATCAGAAGGTGGCTTTGCAAATTTTGCAGCGGATGGGGTATCGCGCTGATGTGGCGGGAAACGGTATCGAAGTGCTCGAAGCTTTGCGCCGCCAGCCTTACGATGTGGTGCTGATGGACGTGCAAATGCCGGAAATGGACGGTTTGGAAGCTACCCGCCGCATCCGCGAGCAATTTTCCGAAGATTTCACCTTAGAAAATCCAACGGGAGAATCAGAAGTTTCAGCAACTAATGAGCAATCTCAAAATCGAAAATCCCAAATCGAAAATCCCACATTGACTGACGAGGAATCTAACAATCGAAAATCTAAAATCCAAAATCTAAAATCAACTAGGCCTTGGATTGTAGCGATGACGGCAAATGCGATGCAGGGCGATCGCGAAGAGTGCATGGCTGCTGGGATGGACGACTATTTGAGCAAGCCGATCGAAATTGAGGAGTTGGTTCGAGCTTTGAGCGCGTGTAATTCTCGATCGAATGGGGAGTTCGATCGCCCTCCGCCGATTTTTTCTGTGAACTCGCAGGCCGAACAGATAGGAGGAACGAGTGAATTAGATGTGCGATCGAATGGGGCTGTTGCGGGAAATCAACAACTGACAATTCCCAATTCAAACATCAGGTACGGTGAATCTAGTTTAGACAGCACGCTGTCAGAATGCCGCGATTGCCTCAACAGCAAGATTATTGAGGGACTGCGAGACGTTGAAGCTTTGGAGGAAGTAATCGAGATATACCTTGACAGTGCTCCCACATTGCTTAACGGCATCTCTGCGGCCGTCAACAGCGCCGATCCCCTGGCTTTGCGGCGGGCCGCTCATTCTTTGAAATCGATTAGCGGTACTCTCGGTGCTTTTCGCTTGTTTGAGTTTTGCGAGGAACTCGAAGTTATGGCGCGGATTGGGCTCGATGCCAACAAGCCTTTGTCTCCCCAAGCCTGCGAGGTTTTAGAACAGGTTGAAGCCGAGTATCAAAGAGTTGAGACGGCTTTGAAAATAGAATTGCTCTACAGCGAGACAAGGACAGAATAATTAACAAGTGACAATTAACAAATGATAACTAACTATTGTTCGTGGGTGGGGGCGGGTTTTTGAGATGGTTTGTTTTAGACATTGATGTTGATAAAACCCGCCCCTACACTTAATATCAATTTCGGTTGCACCGGAATGATATAAACGGAGGACACGGCAGTGCCGTGTCCCTACAATTAATGGGGTAGGGACACGGCACTGCCGTGTCCTCGGTATCATTCCGATGTAACCGGAAACGATATAATTCGTGACTAATGACTGCTGACTAATGACTAATTTAAAAACGTTGCTTTGTACCGAGTACAAATTTGATGTCGCCGGAGTCGCTAACACCCACATCTAAGCGAATTAATCCAACGGACGATCGCACCCTCACACCCAACCCAACACCCACTCCAGTCCCCGGTTTATCCCTGACTACCGCCGGTTTTCCCAACACGCTGTCTCCCGTTCCCAAATCCGACGCAAAATCAACAAATATTACGCCGCCGACATCCCGCCCGACAGGAAACCGATATTCGCCGGAAGCCAAGAAATAACTCCGGCCGCTGCCAATGTCCCCGCTATCGTAACCCCGCACAGAATTGCGGCCGCCGAGGCGAAAAGCTTCCGTTGGGGGCAAATCCCCGATTACCGTCCCCGCTTGCAAGTTAAAAGCCAGCATTTCGGGCAAGGCTTCGGACTCGCTGATGCCGAGCCAAGTTACTGGTACATACTGTATATAATTGGCCAACAGCCTGTTGCTCACAATGTTCCCTCGCCCCAGAGGTATCGACTGTTCGGTGCTGAGGCTGAGAATCGAGCCGCTGGTGGGGTTGAAGGGATTGTTTCGCCGATCGAGCATCGCGCTAAAAGAAACAGTGTATAACTCGTCAACGCCCGTTCCGCTGAATGTGAGAGGATTGCCGAGTTCGTCGCGGCGGGCGATATTTAAGTTGCGATCGCGCGTGCTGATGTTTGTATAATTCAGTCCCAAAGTCGATTGCCAATCGCCCAAAGGTCTGGTAAACCTGAGATTTCCGCCCATCCGAATTTCCCGTACCCGGTCTCCGTTGGGCAAATCAATATCTTTGTTGAAAATTTCCGATACTCTGCGATCGCCAAAAGCTCTCACACTGTATCCCAAACGGTCTTCGGCGGCAACGTAAGGGCTGATAAACTGGACATCGTACTGGATACCTCGGAGGCTGGGCTGAAGTTCCACCGACAGTCGCTGCGGAACCCGGCCGAAAGTTCGATCGGTATACGAAAGAGGAACAGCAACGCCCAGATCATCGCTAAGACTGGCACTCACGCCAAAAGAGCGGGCCGATCGCTCTTGAACGTTGTAAATTACATTAATATCCGTGCCAACTTCTTCAGTAGAAACCGTAACTTTCTCAAACAATCCCAATTGCTGCAACTGCTGCAAATCCGATCGTACAACTTCAGGGCTGTAGTTATCCCCCGCCTTGAGTTTGAGTTCGCCTCGGATAAAATCTTCCGAAATTCTGCCCTGAATCGGATTCCCTTTTTTATCAACTGCTTCGCCTCTGGAATTGACAAAGCGAATTTTCACCTCAGCAACGTAAATGCCCGCCTCATTGCCCGCTTGACTGATTTGTAGAGTACCGCCTAGCTGTCGGGCGTTGCGGTTGACTGCTTCCGGGATTTCGGCTTTGGCGGAGATCGTCGGAGTTTTTAACAGAGATGTAAAATCTTTATGGTGGCTGGACTTGAGTGATATCAATTCCGGTTGCACCGTCAGGTGATTGTTGACTGTTGACTGTTGACTGTTGACTGTTGAAGGAGGGGTGGAAAAACTCAATGGTTGAGTGTTAACTGTTGACTCGATTTTATTATTTTGATGCAACCGGAAACGATATGAGGGAGATTCCCTAGGGGATAGCTGCGCCGCGGGTACTTCGACCGCAACTGCGAGCTCGTCGGATGCCGGCAAATCCCCCACAGTTGGACTCACCTGAGAGGTTGCACCATTCTCACTCAGCTTTTTATGAACAGGCAAGATGCCTGTTCCACAAAACAATTCATCTGTAGTGGAACGGGCATCTTGCCCGTTCTTGAGAATGGTGCCAGATGTGAGACTCACCTCATCCTCCGTCTGTACCCTTGTGGGACAGGCTTCCCGCCTGTCAATTTCTGCGGTTCCCTCTCTAAACTCCGCCTCAGTCAGTGCGAGTGTCGGATCGATCGCCCGCGCCGCCAATTCACCGCCAGCCACCGACGCCAAAGTCAAAAAAGCAATAATCGGAATTCGCATAAACATAAAATTAAAGAACCCAACGCATATTACCCAAAACCTGGCCCCCTGCCTAATTAGCCGAAAAGAAACCCGGTATTTTTGGGGATACCGGGTTTCTACGATGCTGAAATTTGGGAAAGTTCGATCGACCGCGGGCGATCGTAAAATTGGTTTAAAGAGTTTGACGAGAAAATCGTTTCTCAAAATGAGCCTGAGTCTGCTGCAACAGTTGTTCGCGACTGTCCTTAGCGGTGGTAATGGTAGGGAGCAAGTTGCGAGCTTGTAAAGTCATGTGAAGCTGTAGGTGTGCTACGTACTCACTGACATCTTCGCGAAGAGAGCAAGCCGGGTACTGTTTTAAAGTAGAGTTCAAAGTGTTCTCCTGCTTTGAGTTTGCAGTATTTTCAAATAATAATAGAGATTATCACGCTATATTTCTAATTCTTTACTCCGTAATGAAGTTTAACCTTTGGACTGCGGTTTTGTTACAATTGTTTACAAATGTTTTTTAGGTATCGGGAGGCGATCGCCCATGCAGTCTCAAGCAGCAGTAGGACACAAGCACACATTAAGTACATTTGTCAATAGCAGCAGCCAAACAGTCGCCTACCTCGACATCGGGCGCGGCCGACCCTTATTGATGCTGCACGGTTTCTTAGGAGAAAAGAATTGCTGGCTGCCATTAATGGAGTTATTGCAATCTCAGTTTCGGTGCATCAGTTTAGATATGTTAGGTTTTGGAGAATCCAGCAAACCACAAATCCGCTACGACGTAGCTGTAGAAGTTGCCTTTGTGCGGCAAGTTGTAGAACAACTAAATATCGAACCCTGCTGCATAATCGGACATTCTTTTGGCGGTTGGGTAGCCTCTGCATATGCCCTAAAATATCCTAATTCTGTCAGCAGTTTAGTGTTAGCAGCACCTGCGGGAATTAGGGACGACAGTTTTTGCGGTCAATACGATGCTTTGCGACCGCTGCTGTGGGAAACCCCAGCCGTTGATTGGGCATTGCAGTTGGCAAAACCTTTTGCTAGTTTAGCCGGAAAAAGTGAGAAATTGCAGCAAATTTCCGGGTGGCGCAGGGAGTTAATGTCTCAACCAGTAGCAAGGTCATTTTTAATGAGCCGGATGCGGCCCGAAGACGCAGTTGATACAGTAGAAAAAGAAATTAACAAATTGCAAATTCCTACCTTAGTCATCGCCGCAGATAGCGACGAAACAATTCCTCTATGGCACTGTCAAACCTACGCCAACGAGATACCGGGGGCAGAGTTAGCAATTATTCCCAATGCCACTCACGGGTTGCCGCAAACTCAAGCTCAAATCATGGCGAAGTTGATTGGTAAATTTTTGGATAATTAAGAAAAACTGTACAACAAGCCGAATCTGAAAAACTGTGATACTGCAACCGCGCCCGACGGTTAGGACGTTCTTAATGGCTTTTTCCCCATGCGGTCGATTGCAACTTCTGCCTCTGGTAGATAACTAAAGCCTTCTTCCTAACATCAGTTACATCAGTTAAATTAGTTAAATAATCCGTGGTCGAACTTCCTTCTTCCTTTAACATCTGCTATAAGCCACCAATGGAAAATAATTGTGTTTTAGTATACTACTTTAAGAGGAAATACAGAATATATTTCTTACTCTATTGTAGAAAAATTTTTATGGTGCTAAAATATTGTGTCAGCACGAGCTACAGACCTTTAGTCGAGTCGGGGGTATTACCAATGGCGACACTGAGCAACTACTTTAATCTGGAAGAAATTACGACAGCCAGAAAAGTTAGTGCTGCGGTAATTAATATCAGCGGCCGCCAGCGAATGCTTTCCCAACGAACGGCTTTTTTTTGCATGAGGTTAGTTTCCTCTGTGAATGCGGCAGAAAGAGCAAAACTGCGGGGGAATTTGCTAGAGGCGATCGAGCTTATGGAAAAATCGCACCGCGACTTAATTAATACTGACAGCAGCATCAACTTATTTAGTCCCCCTTCCGCCACCGTCAAGGCCATGTATTTTGAGGCGCCACTGTATTTAGACAAACAAGTGCGCGAATATATCGATCGAATTAAAGCATTGGTGCAAGTTCCCGATGCCGAACTCAGGCTGGAAAATCCCCATCTGCTTTACATTGTCGAAGCTGCGGGCGGCAAATTGCTAGAAGCATTCGATGCCGTTGTGAGTCAATACCAGCAAGAAAGCGAAATCGAACAATTTGAAATCGACCTCAAACAGGTTGAACTGTATCAAGAAAACTGTGCTGCTACCGCCAAAGCAGAAGCTCAAGCTGCCCAGATCGATCGCGCACTTTGCGAACTCAAACAAACTCAAGCTCAACTCCTCCACAGCGAAAAAATGTCTTCGCTGGGAGCGCTAATGGCTAGTATCGTCCACGAAATTAATAACCCAGTTAGTTTTATTTACGGCAACTTGATCCATGCGGAAATTTATACTCAAGATTTGCTACACCTGCTGCGTCTCTATCGAGAATACTGTCCCAATCCCTGTCCCGAAATTCAAGATCAAATCAAAGAGATGGAGCTTGATTTTCTAGTTGAAGACTTGCCTAATGTTATGTCTTCCATGCAAATTGGTTCCGATCGCATTCGCGAAATTGTCAAATCTATGGGCAACTTTTCGCGAACCGATAACAGTAAAATGACGCTGTGCGATTTGCACGACAGCATTGACAGCACCGTATTAATTTTGCGAAACCGTCTCAATTCTAAAACAGACCGTCCCCAGATTCAATTAGTTAAAAATTATGGACAATTACCTGCTGTAGAGTGTTATGCCGGACAGCTAAATCAAGTATTTATGAATTTAATTAGCAACGCGATCGATGCTTTGGACGAGGCAGCACAAAATCAGCCCAATGCGACGCTAAAAATTTCGATCTGCACAGAATTAGCTGGACCCGATCGCGTGAGAGTGCGGATTGCTGACACGGGAGCGGGAATGACAGCACAGATAAAAGAACGAATGTTCGAGCAGTTTTTCACCACCAAGGAAATCGGTAGAGGTACTGGTTTAGGATTGTCTATTGTCTACAAAATCTTAGTAGAAAATCATCGAGGAACGCTCAGGTGCGAGTCTGAACCGTCCAAGGGAACCGAGTTTATTATTGAACTGCCGGTGCAACAAACTTAAGCAATTTACAAACATCTAATTTATATGTGTTAATGGTGGCACGGGCGTCCCGCCTGTGTTAATTGCGGTTAAAATTTACACATATCCTACTTTAATTCTAGCTTCAAAGTTGGCAACAGCTTTTCTAAATTTTTGAGAGATTTCTGTTGCCAGGGAATATCATTTGAACCCAATACCAAAAGTTGGATCGTTTTCTTTTTCCGCACGGTAATGACAAACTTAGACAGCATACTGATACCAGAACTGTTAACAAATTCCAATTTTTTTAGGTTCAAGGTAATAGTAGGCGGTTCGGGATTGGCGACCTCATCTAACAATTCGACTATTGGTGCATACTCTGCTGGGCCGCTCAGGCTGAGTTCGCCTTGGAAACTGACTGTTACCGATTCTCGATCGTACTTAATGCTGTAATCTTCACCTTTGATTTCTTGAATACCCATTATTTTTTGGTTTCCTGACTGAAATATTGCGATTGCACAAAAAGAGTAAATATTGAAATGCTAGAAACTAGACAATAAGTTGAGCCACCGTCGTCACCAGGATGGTATCAAGACTGTCTGGTATTGTCTCAAATCTCCAACCTATCTTGGCTGAATAGTCATTAACCATCGTCAGTAATCCCAATCCCGACGTTTCACTGTCTGTTTCAGCATTTTTTTCAACCTGTTGCAAATAAAGTTCATTGGGGTCGTCGCAAGATAGTAGTTCTTTAATGAATGCCTGCAATTTATTGACTGATTGTGAATTAGCACAGTTGGTAGCAAAAATTACTGCTATCACCTCAACATCTTCAATAAAGTGTATACCAAACTTGACCTTATAAATATAATTATCATCGGTGTATTTGATAGCATTTTCTAACAATTCGTTAGCGACGTAACTCACGGCTCCCTTGCTTTGTTTAATCCGTTGTTCGCTGCTAGCATCCTCCTCATCCACCGGTAAAAAACTAGACAAATAATCGGCTACAAAATGAGCTGAAAGCCTGTTATTGCGCCAGCGCTGCTTGATGGGACGAGAACTGGGCGTAAATGTAAGTTCTAGGGAGTCGTGTTCGGGAGGAAATTTTTCGATGAAGTCTCCAAAGATTTGTGTCATTGTTTTTAAGCTTCCAGATGTCATTATTTTTTCCCCTCCCATTGATGTGTTAATCTCACTTCTGGGTAAATTTCCACACGCCATTCCAATTAGCGGGAATACTATTTTCTAACAGCGATTGGATGCGTTTTCGGTAAAGTTTGCTGGTTGGTCGTGGGGATTTAGCGCCACTATTTGTTCAAAACAAACTTGGGCATTAGCAAAATTTCCTTGACAATATTGTTCTACTCCCTCCTCAAAAATAGGCAAAGTTTGAATTTTGAGCGATCGCACTGGTTCTACTTCAACATCTAACACCTCACAAACTGTAATGGCTTCTTGTCTACCTTTGACAATTGCACGATCCAAAAAACGGATATGATACTTTTCTGGTTGACTCAAACGTTGTAGCACATCTCCAGACATTAATAAAGATACGCCATAATACTTAGTCAAACCTTCCAGACGAGCGGTGAGATTGACACGATCGGACAGGGCATCGGCTTGCATCCGGTTCGCGTCTCCAATAATCCCCACCATTGTATCACCGACATGGATACCAATGCCAACATTCAGCGGTATATCCCACTTATTTTACGACTCTGAGTGTATTTTTGCAACTGTTCCAACTTAACAATTCCTGCCTGAATAGCATCATCAACGCCGTCGGGAAAAACTGCCAGCACTCCATCTCCCATATACTTGACAATAAAACCGTTATGCTTGCGAATTTCGGGACTAATTCGCTAGTCCTTTACTGTTTACCCATCCTTAAGTTTAAAAATTAGTAAGGTAATATCATCAAATACCTTTTCCTCCCCAATAAATTGTCGCAGGTCATTAATTGCCGCTTGCTTGATTTCTTCGGCGCTTTTGTGCCAATTAATAGAAACCACTTCACAAAGCCTTTCGAGTCCGTAGAATTGTTGGCTGGTGTTTCTGGCTTCCGTGATGCCGTCGGTGTACAGCACCACCCCGTCCCCCAACTCTAACTTTACTATAACATGGTCGATAAAATCGGCAATTTCTTCATCCAAGCCGATGGGAAATCCTAAATCTATTGTGTCAATGCGTTCAATTTGACCGCCTTTTCTGACTACGAGAGTTTCCTCGTGTTGACCGCTAATACTAACTTTACAGTCGGCATAGTTGAGAAGAGCTAGCGTCAGATTTTTGTCCGAGTTCATGCGCTGGACATTTTTATAAATAGTGCGGTTGAGAGTAGCTAAAAAGCGCACAGGATCGGATTCTTGCATTTCCTGAAGAGTGCGGACAGCAGCTTGAGTCATCACCATCAAAATACCGCTTTCTAAGCCATGTCCGGTGACATCGCCGATCGCAATTGTCACAACGCCCTCAGTGTAAAGTACGTCGTAGTAATCGCCGCCAACTTCCGAGGCTGGTTCCATAAATCCGGCAATATCTAAATCTTTAATGGCTGCGAGTTCCGCAGGTTTGGGCAGAATCAACTGCTGCATTTGTTTCAGCATATCGAGTTCGGAACTCATGCGGCGGTTTTCCGCTCTCAGCCGCTTGTTGAGAGCAGCAATTTGTTTAGTGGCTGTGGCGAGTTCGGAGGTGCGTTCTTTGACTTTATCTTCTAGAGTTTCAAAGGATTCTTTCAGTTGGCCCGCCATGCTGTTGAAGGAATTAGCTAAGGCCTCAACTTCAAAAATTCTGCTAGAATCAACGTTCTGGTTGAGAGCGCCACCTGCGAGATTTTCTGAAGCTTTAGCAATTTCCAAAATCCGGCGAGCAATCTTGCTAGCGGTGACAAAACCCACTCCAACGGAGGCAATTAGAGCCGCAATACAGAGCAAGATGGTGTTGCGAGTGTTAGCATAAACTTGCGCCATAAAGTCGGCTTCGGGAACCACAACTACAATCAGCCAGTTGAGACCGTACTTGTCAGTTAGCGGAGAAACTTGGAGAAATTGCCACTGACCGTTGAGCTTAAAATTAAGTTGAGCAGTGTCTTGAATGTCTTCCAAACGGTGGAAGCGATCGAGTAAATAAACCACACTTTGGCGCATCAGCAGGTTGCTGTTGTCCTGTGTTTTGAGCCGCTTTCTGTTTTCGCCTTCTCCTAGGGACAGAGGCTGATTTTTTACCGAACTGGCGATTAAATCGCCGTTCGGCTCAATGATAAATACTTGACCGGTATTACCCACGCTTAAGGTTTGCAGAAAACCGCGAATTTGATCGAGTCCCATCTGGCAAGTCAGCACGCCAATCAGTTTGCCACTGGCATCATAATAGGGTTGACTGGCATTAATTTGCAGCGTACCGTAGCCAAAATTAATGTAAACGTCGCTCCAAGCTGCTTGTTTCTTGTCAACAACAACTCTGTAAAAGGGGCGCGTGCGAACGTCATAATTGGGCTGAGACCTCTCAATTTTGGTCGGGTTTCCATCACTGTCAATGTTGTAGTAGAGCAAGTCGCCACCCCCGGGAATCAGTTGCTGGGCAAGCTGAGGTTGCTCGGCTCCCGCCAGCCGGTTCACCCAACCAATTCGCAGGTACTGACCTTTTTCGTTGGCAATTCCCGCGTAACCGATCGAATTAAAGCGAAGAACTTGCTTCCAGAGATAGGGTTTAGCTCGCTCCAAATCCTCAAAGTCCAACACCCCCAGGGGTAAAGAATCCTGATTGATTTGATTGACTAGCGACGGAGTTTCGAGGTAGTTTTGGACGCGCTCGTAAACTCTGGCACTGATGGAGCGCTGCAACTGACTGGCAAGATCGTTGACTGTTTTCTCTCCGTTTCTGTAAGAGAGATAGCCAACCCAGCCCACAGCAGCGACAATTTGCAACACAAACGGAACCACCAGGACGCCGCGGAGACCGACTTTGCCCCTTTTGGGGGCGATCGCGCGTTTTTGAGAAACCATTGTTAAAATTACTCCCAGCGGGCTGTTTGCGTTGCCTCAGCATTCTCAGCAAAAGACACAATGCGATCGACCGGAAAATATGCGATCGCGAGTTACTCAGAGCAGTTTTGAATGTATTTAAGAGCAACTGACAATGTTATCCTATCAAAAACTCAACAAACATCACCAAATCTGCGTTAATCAGCGCTCATCTGCCTGCATCAGCGGTTAAACTTCAAAATTAAATACAAAAAACAATGGAAATTAATCAAGCCCTCCACAGCGCCCTACTCATCTCAAATCTCGAAAAATCCCAACATTTTTACAGCAGCGTATTAGGACTGTCCAAAGTAGAAATAAACTTAAAATTTCCCGGAATATGGTATCAAGTCGGCAACTTCCAGATCCACCTAATTTTAGCTGCAACAATTATACCAGATGCCGTAGACTATGAGAAATTGGGGCGCAACCGACACCTAGCATTTTCTGTTGCTAACTTAGAAGCAGCCAAAGAGCAATTAATCGCTCACAATTGCCAGATACAAATGAGCGCGTCAGGTCGATCGGCTTTATTTACCCAAGATCCAGATGGCAACATAATCGAACTCAGCGAGTAAGAGATGAAAATCATCGCCTACAGCTACAGCGAACCCCTACTCGAAGCTGCACCCGCACCGGAAATTTGGGGCCAAGAGGTCGATCGAATATATCAAGACTTAGGAGGGCGGCAACAACTGCAACAACTCCTCAAAGACTGCCAAACAGAACCAGTCCAATACTTATTAATTCAGCGCTTTGAAGAACTCGGCGACACAGTACAGCAAGTGTGCGCCCACCTCGCCCAACTCGAAACCCTCGGCGTCGAAATCATTGTCCAAGAAGAAACAGAACCGCGAAACCGCAAAAACTTGCTGCAAATCCTCGCAGAACTCCAGCGCAGCCAACACAGCCGCAGCATTCGCAAAGGACACGCCCGCAACCGTATCAAATCCCGGACTCCACCGGGCAAGGCTCCCTACGGCTATCGGCGCGGCAAAGAGCGCTACACGATCGATCGCACGGCCGCCCCCGCCGTCAAAGACTTTTTTGAACACTTTTTGATCTACGGTTCTTTGCGGGGTTCCGTGCGCTATTTAGCCAAGAAATACAACAAAAAAATCTCTGTCAGTACGGGCCGCCGCTGGCTGACAAATTCCGCCTACCGAGGCGATTTAGAGTATCAAAACGGCCAAGTAATTTCTAATACCCACGTCCCGATTATTTCTAGAGAAGAAGCCGCCCAAGTAGACCGGTTGCTGCGCCGCAACCGCCACCTTTCTCCCCGCACCGCCAGCGCCCCCCGTTCCCTCGCAGGTTTAGCAATTTGTTCGGAATGCAAGTCGCCCATGACAGTTGCAAAAGTCACAGCATACCGCAAAGATAGAGAATACCTTTATTTGCGGCCAATTAACTGTCTGTCCCAGCCTAAATGCAGCGGCCTTTCCTACGACGAAGTATTGCAATTAACCATCGCAGGAATTTGCCGGGATTTGCCCGATGCTGTCGCTGGGCTGCAAATGCCCGACATGAATCGAATTAAAGCAGGAATTGGCGGGGCGATCGCAGCCAAACAAGACATCCTAGAGCAACTTCCCGCCCTGATTGAAAATGGGATCTTAGACACAGAAACTGCCGAATTGAGAGCCTACAAAATCCGCACCGAAATTGCCGAAATGCAAAGCAAACTCGCACAAATGCCCCCAGTAAATTTGCGAGAAACTGCTCAAACCGTTTCTCTTCCCCAATTTTGGCTCGATTTGTCAGAATCAGAACGCAGGTTCTACTTTCGAGAATTTATCGATCGCATTGAGATAGTACGAGAAAATAAAACTTTTAAACTCCAAATAATTTTCATTTTTTAATTATGAGTTCGGCTATCACTTACCAATTAGCTTGAACTCATTTTTTTAGCCTTTAGCCAATAGGCGATCATCTCTCCTTTACCTTTGACTGCGAGCGCGCCTCTTTCCTCAAATACATACCGATCTTTTAACTGCTCGTAAATAGCAGCAGTAACTTGAATATACCCCGGTAATCCTTGAGATTCCATCCGAGAAGCAACATTAACAGTATCTCCCCACAAATCGTAGATGAATTTTTTAGTGCCAATTACGCCAGCAACTACTGGGCCTGTATTAATGCCAATCCGAATTTGAAAAGGTTCGCCCGTGTCAGTTTTAAACTCAGCGATCGCATCCTGCATATCCAACGCCATATTCGCGATCGCTTCTGCATGAGCTGCCATCGGCACCGGCAACCCCCCTGCTACCATATAAGCATCCCCACTCGTTTTAATTTTCTCCAAACCGTGTTTTTCAGTTAGTTGATCGAACTTTGAAAAAATCTGGTTTAGGAAATTCACCAATTCCAGAGGTGAATTTCTGGCAGCAAGAGAAGTAAAACCAACAATATCGGCAAATAAAACTGTTGCTGAGTCAAACCTCTCGGCAGCAGTACCCTCGCCTTTTTTCAACTTTTCAACAATCGCTTCGGGTAAAATATTTAGCAATAAATGATCCGACTTTTTTTGAGCGAGGCGTAAAGCTAGCTCCACCCCCTGCCGCTCTTTAATTTCGTTTTGCAAACGTCCGACAACTTCTTCTAATTGCTTCGTTTGCTCTTGAAGTAGCTTTTGTTGACTTTGAATTGTTAACTGATTTGCCACTCGTGCCAATACTTCTTTATCTTGAAAAGGTTTCGTAATATAGTCAACTGCTCCCACATCAAAGGCTTTCACCTTATCTGAAACATCATCTAATGCGCTTAAGAAAATCACTGGAATGGCACTGGTTTTTGGTGAATCTTTCAACTTTGCACACACCTCATAACCATTCATTTCTGGCATCATTACGTCCAGCAGAATTAGAGTAGGCGGAAACTCCAGCACTGTAGCGATCGCCCTTTGCCCGTTCAGCGCTTTACGAACCTGATACCCTTTTTCAGTTAGGATCGTTGATAAAAGCCGCACGTTATCTGGTTTATCATCAACTACTAGAATGTTGGCTTGAATTGTAGGATATTGATTGCTGTCCATGCGATCGCTCACGGTAATTTTTTAAGATAAAAGATATTAACACTTAAGAATTTGTGGTAAAAAAATCGCAACAGTATGACTTCCGATTCTCTCTCCTAAAAAGAGAGGAGCGGGAGAGGTCGTTGGGGGTTAATCTTAAATCTTTTTTCAAAAAATCACTCCTCCTAAGTTGAGATTAGTTGGAAACTGGTATTCTCACCGCGCCGTAACTGCCGATTGCGCTAGCTCTATAATATCGTCAAATAGGAAATCATGCACTAAAGTAGTTAAAACTTGTGCGGCTAAAGCAAATTCTCTAGGCATTTCCTCAATCAAATTAAGGATTTTATCGTCGCAACATTCATGAGCAGCATGAGATATCTTCTCCACCCACTCAAGAGGCATTTGACCGATTTGTGATTCTACAGATTGATTGCTGGTCACGCCGCTAATTTTGCTTTCATTTTCTAGTTTGGCATCAACAGATTCCTCGTAAATGTAACGCACTCCTAAAAGTTCTTCCATTTTCGCAAATAATATCTTTGCCTCGAAGGGTTTACGCATGAAGTCATCGCAGCCTGCTTCTAAAATAGTTTTTCGTTCCTCTTCAAAAACGCTAGCAGTGAGAGCAACGATCGCGGTTTGTTTTCCGAGAGGATGAGCTTTAATTTTTCTGGTGGCTTCATAGCCATTCATGACTGGCATCTGCATATCCATCCAGATCAGGTGCGGTTGCCAATCCTCCCATACAGCAATAGCTTCTTGACCATTTCTAGCTTCTCTGACGAGGATGCCTAGCGGTGACAACAATCTCTCTATGACTAGGCAGTTATCGGCGCGATCGTCAACCACCAAAATCCGGTATTCTGGTTGATTCGGTGCTAAACCCATTACTTTTTTATGCGGTTTAAGCATTTTAATCTCGGTTGGCTCGGCCAGCCTGATTTCAATATCAAATGCAAACTTACTTCCCAAACCAGGCGTACTGCTGACAGTAATATCCCCTCCCATCATTTGTACAAATTTGCGGCTAATTGGTAAACCTAATCCAGTCCCCTGTTGAGATTTTTGACCTGTTTTTGTTTGCTCGAAGGGTTCAAATAACTTATTTATCTCTTGTGCGTCAATCCCAGGGCCGGTATCTTCAATTTCAAACTGAATGCGTAAAAGTACCGGGCGAATAGAATTCGCGTCTACACAATCAAAGTCCGCCTGCGCGGACTGATTAGAACCCGCGTAGGCGGGTTTTGTTTGTATAGCTGCGGTTTCAACCGCCAAGCTTTTTTGTGTACCCGCCAACTCTGCGGTTTCAACCGCCAAGCTTTCTTCTACCTTCTTTTTCACTCGCAAGGTAACGCTACCCGTCTCTGTAAACTTGATCGCATTTCCTACAAGATTAATCAAAATTTGACGCAATTTACCTTCATCTCCATTAACAAAGTCCGGTACGCCGTCAACCACTTCAAAATTTAGCTGCAATTTCTTAGATTTAGCTTTTAATCGAAACATTTGTTTTAAGGTTTCTAGCAGGCGCATTAAATTAAAACTGCTGTCATTAAGCTGACTTCTGCCCGCTTCAATTTTGGACATTTCCAAAATGTCATTAATCAGGGAAAGCAAGTGTTCGCCAGCGCGATTAATAATTTCTAGGTGCTGCTGGTGTTGATTGTTTAAAGAAGAATCGCGCACCATCACCTGACTGAATCCCAGAATGGCATTCAGGGGAGTCCGCAGTTCGTGGCTCATCGAAGAAAGGAATTCGCTCTTGGCGCGGTTAGCTGTATCAGCAGCTAGGACAGCTTTTTGTAATGCTGTTTCTGCCAATTTGCGTTCGGCAATTTCAGTTTTGGCTTGTTCAAAAAGGAGGGATTGCTGGATGGCAATTGCTAGCTGCACGGAAATTTGCTGGAGAGATTCTATCTCAGAAGAGGTCCAAACCCTTTGACTGCGGCAGTGATGAGCAATGAGTAGCCCCCATAATTTTTCACCTTGCATAATGGGAACCACGAGGTTAGCTTTAATTTCAAACTGGCTCAGTAAACTAATGTGGCACTCTGAAATACCTGCCATGTAAATATTGTCGATCGCCCGCAGGTGTCCCTGCTCGTAAACAGAAATGTAGCTTTCTCGAAAGCAAGGGTCATTAATGTAAATTCCCAAAATCGGCATCGTACCGGCTGCTACCGACTCGACGGCTACAAATCCACTCCAATCTGGATTAAAGCGGTAAATAACTGTTCTATCAGTTGACAAAAACTGGCGGACTTCTTCAACAGCCACTGTCATCACTTCTTCTAGGTTAAGAGAGGAGCGAATCCGTTCTTGAATTGAATTCACCAGTCGCTCCCTTTTTACTTGTTGCTGCAAGGCTATTTCCGCCTGTTTGCGAGCGGTAATATCTACTCCATAACCAACGCATTCCACAGGTATGCCAGCAGCATCTTTGACCAACTTAACCTCATCGTATATCCAGCGATAACTACCGTCTTTGTGTCGCTCGCGGTATTCGTAGGAAATCGATTCTTTTTCCAATATTTGAGCGAATGAACTATCAACAACCTCTCGATCTTCTGGGTGAACGAGGCTATGCCAATCAAGGGAACCATCAATAAATTCTCGCGCTTCGTAGCCCATCATTGAAATAATGTTCTCGCTGACAAATGTTACGTCATAATTTCCGCCTAATTTGCAGCTAAAAATCACCGCCGGAGTTGCCGCCAACAAATACTGCAAGCGTTCGGTAACTGAGCGCAATTTTAACTCTGCTTGCTTGCGATCGCGAGCTTCCATAGCTAAAGCTGCGATCTGTGCCAAATAGCTAGCGAAGCTTTGTTCGTCGAGCGTCCAATTCCTTAGCGTTCCCTGATGTTCTAAACAAATTACACCCGCAAATCGTCCTTGATGGCTAATAGGAACATCTAGCATCGACGAGATGTTTAAAGGAATCAAATAAGATTCTCTAAGTTCTTGGCTGCGCGGATCGGTTTTGGCATCAACCGCTGCGATCGCCTGTTCTGTATTCAAAGCTTGGAAATAGGTAGGATAGTCAGTAACTTTCAGTTCTACGCCCCCGCTGTGTTGATTGGCCGTCAGTTCGTAGAGGTCGGCACAGCACATTGCGGATTTATCTTCCCGATAAAACCAAACGCTTCCCCGCTCAACATTCAGAGTACGGGTTGCCATTTGTGTAATCTCTTTCAAAGCCTCGCCGATATTTCCCTCATAGATACTAGAAGTTTTTGCTAATTCTAGCAAACCAGTTTGTTGTTCTGTTAACCTAATTTCTCTTTCGCGCAAAGCCGATTCAGCGGCAATTCTTTCCCTAATTTCTGCTTCTAAATAACTGTTAGTTTCACTCAACTGTGCGGTGCGCTCTTGGACTTTAATTTCTAAGTCATCATAAGCGTGGCGCAAGGCTAATTCTGCATCTTCACGCACAGCAATCTCGCTTTGCAACTTGCGATTTATGGCCTCTAATTCTTGGGGGGTTTTTAAAGATAAAAACTGTGGCAATAGCGTTACCATCGAGCCGGCCGTGTAGCAGGAAACGAGTGCAGTAATTCCTTTTTCAATCCCCGACAGCCAATAAGCCGAATGCCACAGCGTCCAAATTTCTAGCAAGTGACCCGTGCCGCAGAGAATAATAAATGCACCAAATAAAGCAAATATTCCTAAGAAAGGAACATCGCGCCGCTTGAAGATAAAATAGATCAGCATCGCCGGAATTGAATAGTAGGCGATCGCAATTAAAAAGTCGCCAGTTATGTGCAGCCACACTAAAGGCGTTTGCCACAGATAGCAGTGACCGTGCGGCATATACTGAGTTGGGGAAAAGATATTTTTGAGTAATTCCCACATATTTTTTTTTGGAAGATAATATCGATTTGAACTATGCGTAAGTTAGGCAAAAAAGTGAAAGCAACCGAAAATTGTAGCAGGATTCGGAATGAGTTACAGTCTTGGACGCACTAACAACGTAATGATGTCATTCTGAGCCAAGCGCGAAGAATCTCAAACCCTTGCAGCACGGTTAGAGTGCGTCCAGGACTGAGTTAGTTCTTACCGCCTTATTAAAACTCGATCGTAACACATTGCTTGGGAGTGAGGTGGCGATCGCAAAGGAATTTCAATGATAAACTCAGTACCTCTGGCAACCTCGGAAGTGCAGCGCAAATAACCTTCATGGGCTTGAATAATCTGATAAGAAATCGCCAACCCCAGCCCGGTACCGTAACCGATGGGTTTTGTCGTATAAAACGGATCGTAAATTTTAGCGATCGTCTCAGCACCTATGCCAGTGCCATTATCAGCAATGCGAATCTGCACCCGCTTGCCATCAACTAAAAGCGTGCGGATGCGAATTGTTAGCAGTTGGCAATGGGTATTTTCTAATTGTTCAGGGAAATTCTTTTCCCAATAGCCTTTGGCCGAACGCTCCTGGGCAGCCACCTGTCCTAAAGCATCAATAGCATTAGAAAAAATGTTCATAAATACTTGGTTGAGCTGTCCAGCGTAGCATTCCAACAGTGGCAAATCTCCATATTCTTTAATCACTTGGATAGGCTGGCGGTTTGGTTGTTCTTTCAAGCGGTGCTGCAAAATCATTAAAGTGCTGTCGATACCTTCATGGATATTTACCTCTTTCATATCGGCTTCGTCTAAACGGGAAAAAGTGCGTAAAGATTTAACAATATCTTTAATCCGCTCTGCTCCAATTTTAATTGAACCAAAAAGTTTTTGCACGTCTTCTAAAATAAAATCGAGCTCTATGCTTTTAATCTTGTCTGCAATTTCCGGCGCAGGAGTGGGATAATAAACTTGATAAACCTTAATCAACTCCACAAGCTCATGAATGTATTCCTCAGCCGGAATCAGATTGCCATAAATGAAGTTAACAGGGTTATTGATTTCGTGAGCAACGCCAGCTACCATTTGACCCAAAGACGACATTTTTTCAGTTTGCACGAGTTGAGTTTGAGTACCTTTGAGTTGTTGGAGAGTGTTTTCTAGCTGCTGAGTTTGCTCTATCAGTTGAGATTCAGAGTGCCGCAATGAATTTTCAGCCAAAGAGCGATCGCGATTTTCCTGTTGCAAAAGTTCATTAGTTAATTCTAAAGCGAGTGTCCTCTCCATCACCCGCTTTTCTAATTCCAGCATTAATTCCGAGAGTGCTTCCTGAGCTTGTTTGCGATCGCCAATCTCATTTTGTAAAGCCAAATTTGCCACCGCCAATTGATCGGGACTGGGGATAGCCAAGATTTTTGGGATTAGTTCCACCAGCACTGATGCTGTACATAGCGAAATCAGCGCCGTAATCCCTTTAAGAAAACCCGAGATCCAATAATTAGGATGCCACAGCGTCCATATTTCCATAATATGGGTAATCCCGCAGCAGATAATAAAAGAGCCAAACAGCATGAAAACCCAGTCAAAAGGCACGTCTTTGCGCTTCTTGACAATATAAATCAGCGTGAGTGGTATCAAAAAATAAGCGGCGGCAATCAAAGCGTCGGACAAAACGTGCAGCCCCACTAATCCAGGCTTCCACAAGTAGCAATGACCGTGAGGAATAAAATAATTAGAAAACATTTTAGGAACCATTTGCATCAAATGAACTCGGTTATCTGCTACTATTTTTTCGAGGGGACTACAGGAAAATTCAAAAACCTGCTGGCACAAAAAGAAGAATTAGGCTTTTGGACTTAACACTTGTGATGAGTAGATGCAGCGATATGAAACTACTTCTAATTAAATTAACATCAATCGACTAAGCTTTAGCAAGATCAACTGTCACATTTTTAACTGTGGCTTCACGACCAAATGTGACACCTACATGACATTTTGGTCAACGAGCGAAGAAAGTAGATCGTAGGGAGTAGGGTAAAGAAGGGTTAGGTGAGATTTAACGGATTTGACCTGTTACCCCCAGGGAAATCTTGCTTCCGCCTCGTGTCGCCATCCAATAGGCGATCGCTCTGGGCTTTAAAGTCAATCAAAAGTGATAATATCAACGATACACTTACGGGAGAATTGCCAGTTATGACGATAGATGAGGTAGTACAGCTAACTCGTGCCCGATCGCAAAAAGATTTACATCCCGTACAAGAAATCATACTCCGCCAAGTTTGGGAAGGAAAGACTTATACAAGCATCGCATCTGCCTCTCATTACGGAGAGCATTACCTGAGAAACATCGCCTCTGGCTTGTGGCAATCTCTCTCTGAAATCTTGCAGACACCTATTAGCAAATCAAATTTTCGATCCTCTCTAGAATCGCGTTCCCTGAGAGTAGAGGAACGAGAATTCATTCAAGAATTCCTCCGCAGCCAATGCCTAGTAACACCTTTAGAATTTCCCGGCTCTCCCGTACCCCTCGGTTCACCATTTTATATCAATCACCCGCTAATTGAAGAACTCGCGTATCGAGAAATTGCCAAACCTGGAAGTGTTCTGCGGATTAAAGCTCCCAGGAAGATGGGTAAAAGTTCCCTGCTGCTACGGATTTTAGATCGCGCTAATTCTCTTGGCTGCCGAACTGTAAGTTTGGATTTTCAGCAAGCCGAGGAAGCTGTTTTAGACAACCTCGATAAATTCTTGCGCTGGTTTTGTGCCAACATCAGCCGTCACCTAGAATTGCCACCCCTATTAGATGATTATTGGGATGAAGATATGGGTAGCAAAGTAAGCTGTACCATCTATTTGCAACAATATATATTAGCAGAAATAAGTAGCCCCCTTGTCTTAGCTTTAAATGAAGTCAATAGGATTTTCGAGTATCCAAAAATTGCCCGAGAATTTTTGCCGCTGCTGCGAAGCTGGCATGAAGAAGCAAAGCGGATTAAAACCCTGGAAAAACTGCGGTTAATTGTTCTTCACTCCACAGAAATTTATATTCCTTTAAAGCTCAATGAATCTCCTTTTAATGTCGGTTTGCCGCTGCAATTGCCCTATTTTACAGAAGAGCAGATACTTGCTTTAGCGCAGCGTCACGGACTGGATTTGACAGATAGCCCCGATCGACTGATGGCAATGGTGGGGGGACACCCTTATCTGGTGCGGCTCGCTCTTTACCACCTCTGTCAAAACAGTGTAACGCTCGATCGGCTACTACAAGAAGCTCCCACAATGGCGGGAATTTATAAAGATTACTTGCGGAGTTTTTGGGTGACATTGCAAGAGTATCCCGAACTCGCATTTGCACTTAAACAAGTGGTAAAATCTGAGCGCGGCGTGGAATTAGATCCGATAGTAGCTTCTAAATTAGTTAGTATGGGGCTGATTCATATCGATAACAACCGCTGTACCCTGAGCTGCGAGTTGTACCGCCTGTATTTTGGTTCGCCAAACTTTATTTAGTTATTGCCCCACCTGAAAAATCTGTTCTGCCGTTAAGTTTAAATCGGGGAAGGCAAGCGATCGCACCACATCATCAGCTCTAAACTGATTAACTACATACTCACCATCAACTAACTGATAAACAAAAATAGTGGGTTGTTTGGGGTTGCCAATATATCTTCTTCCCCCCAACCCCAAATAATCGACAATCCAGTATTCAGGAATTGCCAATTTTTCATATTCTGCTAACTTCATCAAATAGTCATCTTGCCAATTCGTACTCACGATTTCAATGACTAAACGGATCGTTTCACCTCTGGTAATAGTCGATCGCTTTTTCCACATCGGTTCCGTTTCGATTTGTTGCCAATCTAACACCATCACATCGGGACTATAGCCAGACTTATCAGAATCAACAGCCTTAATAATTCCTTGGCGAGGAATGAAATAGGGCAAAGCCAAACGTTTAATTTCTACTCCCACTTCGAGAGCTAGGAAACCTCCTACTTGTTCGTGAGTTCCAGTTGCTTGCATTTCAATAACGGCTCCATCATGTAATTCAAAGCGACCTTGACCCTCTGGATACCAGTCCAGAAACTCGTCTAGGGTCATTTGTTTAGACTGGGCCGGTTGTTCTTGAATGAGCATATTGATTCTCCTTGTTTGCTGTTAATTTCAATGTCAATATAAATTTACAACATTAGGCTATATTGTATAATAACTTCCAATTGTTAGTTTGTCAATATTATTATAAAAACAACTACTGTGGAAACCTAAATTTGACCGATGGATTATAATTCAGTAGAGATGGTGACAAAAATAACGCTCAGACTGCCTCTTTTTATACTCAACTTTCACTTTTAAACCCACCCATAAACGGCATGACCAAAGTTACATACCAAATTGGTGGCAGTCTCGCCAATGATGCCCCTACATACGTAGTAAGACAAGCAGATTCCGAACTCTATGAAGCTTTAAAAGCTGGCGAATTTTGTTACATCCTCAACTCGCGGCAAATGGGCAAATCTTCTCTCTTGGTACGCACCCTGCACCGACTGCAAGCAGAAGGTTTTCAATGCAGCACGATCGATATGACGCATATCGGCAGTGAAAATATTACCCCTTTACAGTGGTATAAAGGAATGGTCGCCGATTTGTGGCGCGGGTTCAATCTTTTCGGGCAAGTTAATTTTAAAGCCTGGTGGCGCGACGCAGAAGATGTCTCGTTTCTACAAAGATTGAGTCATTTTATTGAAGATATCTTGCTAGTCAAATTTCCTGAAGATCGCATCTTTATATTCATTGATGAAATCGATAGCATTCTCAGTTTGGATTTCGCTGTCGATGATTTTTTTGCCCTGATTCGGTTTTGCTACAATCAGCGAGCGATTAATCCAGAGTATAACCGTATTAGTTTTGCAATATTTGGAGTAGCCTCGCCAAGCGACTTAATTGCTGACAAAAAGCGAACTCCTTTTAATATCGGTCATGCTATAGATTTGCGGGGTTTTGAACTGCACGAAGCCCAACTATTAGTTAAAGGATTAGAGAGTGCCGTAAGTAATCCTCATGCCGTTCTAAAACAAATATTAGCTTGGACTTCAGGACAGCCATTCCTCACCCATAAAATTTGCTATTTGGCGTACAAAGCCAGCCTTGAAACGGCAGGCGGATTAGTAAATATTCCTCCGGGAACAGAGGCATTTTGGGTAGATAGTTTGGTGCGATCGCACATCGTCAATAAATGGGAATCCCTGGACGAACCAGAGCATTTAAAAACGATACGCGATCGCATCCTCCGTGACGAACAACGCGCCGGAAGATTGCTAGGCATTTACCAGCAAATCTTGCAAAGCGTACGGGCGGTGCCCCAGTGCCCGCCCGTGCCCTCCGATGACAGCCGCGAACAAATCGAACTTATTTTAAGTGGATTGGTAGAAAAAACGCAAAATTTTCTGCAAGTTAAAAACCGAATTTATCAAGAAGTCTTCGATTTCAATTGGGTAGAAAAAAACTTAATATCTCTGCGCCCTTACTCGCAAAACTTCGATGCGTGGTTTGCGGCAAAACAACAAGATAAATCGCGGCTATTGCGCGGGAAAGCATTGATTGACGCTCAAAATTGGGCGCGAGCAAAAAGTTTAAGCGACCTAGATTATCAATTTTTAGCCCAAAGTGAAGAATTAGACAGAATCGAAGTGCAACAAGCACTAGAAGCAGCACGACTAACAGAAGTTGAAGCGCGACTGCTCGAACAGAAAAAAAATGCCCGACGACAAAACTACTTTATAGCTACACTGAGTATGGCATTAATCTTAGCTTTAGGATTGGGAGCGATTGCCTTCTCGCAATATCAGAAATCTGCTCAAAGCCAACGCAATGAAAAAATCGGTAAAATTCAAAGCATCACGCGGTATTCCGAAGCCCTCTTTGCCTTAGATAAGCGGTTAGATGCTTTAATAGAAGCACTCAAAGCCAGAAAAGAACTACAAATATTAAACGGCACCGATCGCCCGACAACAGACATGGTTGAATCGGCGCTACGTCGGGCCATTTATGGAGAAATTGAATATAACCGCTTATCAGGAAATAGTGGTTGGATGAACGCCTTAGCAATTAGTCCTGACGGTGAGGCGATCGCTGTAGCAACAAGCGACGGAGACGTGCAAATTTGGCATCAAGATGGCAGATTAATTCGCACCTTCAAAGCACATATAGCACCAGTTCTCGGAGTTGCGATCGGTCCCGATCGTCAGCTTATCGCTTCAGGGAGTGGAGACTTAACTATCAAACTCTGGCAGCGTAACGGCAGCACAGGCGCCGCAGCACTGCCTCTACACACTCTCACAGGACATAAAGCTCCAATTTACAGCGTCAAGTTTAGCCCAGACGGAGAATTAATTGCCTCAGCTTCCCAAGACAGTACGGTGAAACTTTGGCGGCCCAATGGCACATTATTCAAGACACTAACAGGGCATCTTGGCGTAGTCAGAAAAGCAGTTTTTAGCCCAGATGGAGAGTTAATTGCCTCAGCTTCTGAAGATAGCACGGTGAAAATCTGGCGGCGCGATGGCACCTTGCTGAAAACGCTTTCACAAAATCAATCTCCAGTCTTATCCATTGCCTTTAGTCCTAATAGTAATACCATTGCTGCAGGCACTGGAGACGGTACTATTAAACTCTGGCACCGTGACGGCACTTTGTTAAGAACAATTGCCGCCCATGACGCTGGAGTTCAGGCAGTGGCTTTCAGCCCCGATGGAGAGACGATCGCCTCTGGTTCTGATAACCAAATGCTCAAACTCTGGAACATTGACGGCACTTTGCTCACCACTATCAAAGCACATGGCAGCGCAATTAGCGATCTTTCATTTAGTCGCAATGGCGAATATCTCGCCTCCACTTCTTTTGATGGCACCGTTAAACTCTGGAAATTCAGTAACTCCTTGCTGACAATTCTGCGAAGACATACTGCTGGCGTTTGGGGAGTCGCTTTAAGCAAGAATCAACAGTTAGTTGTTTCATCAAGTGGAAACGAGGTTCTTCTTTGGCACAGAGACGGTAAGTTACTGAGGCGATTTGAGGGGCATAACTCTGCGTTTAGTGGTGTTGCCATCAGCCCCGATGGCAAAATTATTGCTGTAGCTAGTGCAGACAAATCGGTTAAACTTTGGAGTGCTGATGGCACTTTATTGAAGACTCTCCCAGGACGGGTTGATATGAGGAGAATCGTTTTTAGTCCTGATGGCAAAATTATTGCTTCTTCAAGTGGGGATACGACAGTCAAACTTTGGCGGTTAGACGGAACCGAATTGACTACTCTGAGAGGACATAAAGCTGGGGTTTGGGGGGTAGCTTTTAGTCCTGACGGGGAGATTCTTGCCTCAACCAGTGGAGATAAAACAGTTAAGCTTTGGCGGCGTGATGGTACATTAATTAAGACCCTTCAAGGTCACAGCAGTTTAGTTTTTAGTGTAGCTTTCAGCCCTGACGGAGAGGTAATTGTTTCGGGGAGTGATGACAAGACGGCTAAACTTTGGAGTCGTGATGGTAAGTTGCTACACACTTTCAAGGGACATACGTCTGGAATTTGGAGTGTTGCTTTTAGTCCTGACAATAAAACGATCGCTACAGGGGGTAGTGACGGTACTGTTAAACTCTGGCAACGTGACGGCAATGAGATTGCAACCCTGATTGGACATAGCGCACGAGTTGGGTCTTTGGCTTTCAGTTCTGATGGCAAAACTCTTGCTTCTGGTTCTGAGGACAAAACAGTAATTCTGTGGAATTTAGAGCGGAGTGTAGAGTTAGATCGGGTACTAGCGTCTGGATGCGACTGGGTGCGGGATTACCTGCGAACAAATGCCGACCTGAAGGAGGAAGATAGACATTTGTGCGATCGCATTCAGTAAATTAGAATAAAAACAACCTAAAGGAGGTAATACTAATGTTCACAAGCGATCTCAACGCGCTACTCGACCAACAAGCACTCCAACGGCAAGATCCTGAATGCCGCTACATTACCGATCGCGTTAACTGGGAGCAATACGAAGCCTTGCTCGCCAGAAATGGCGATACTTCGGCATATCGAGTCACGTATTTAGATGGAGCCTTAGAAATTATGTCACCTTCGCGCCGCCATGAAAGCAGAAAAACTCGCATTGGAGATCTTTTAGTCATTTACTTCTTAGAAGCAGACATCAACTATTTTCCCTTTGGTTCTACAACCCTGCGACGAGAGGAAAAAAGGGGCGGTACCGAACCCGATGAAGCTTACTGCATTGGCACAGACAAAGAATTTCCAGACCTGGCAATTGAGGTAATCGTTACCAGCGGTGGCATTAACAAATTGGAAATTTACAGAAGGCTGAATGTTAAAGAGGTTTGGTTCTGGCAAAACGACCGCTTCAGCCTCTACTATCTGCGAGAAGAAATCCCAGTTCAATTTGTCGAAACCTGCGGTTATGAACCAATTACTCGCAGCGAAATTCTCCCTAATCTGGATCTAGAATTGCTGGCAGAATACATTCGATATCCCAATTCGCTCACAGCAGCTAAGGAATTTCGACAACGGCTGCGATCGGGTGCTTAAAAGGGTTGTTGGCGATTTCAATATCCAGCCTTAGTTCATTTAGCCGCACCCTTTAGAGTGCGGACATATATTTGCTTTCATTGAGATGCACCCAATCCTAATTTATCAAGAAGTATTTAATTGGGAATTGTAGAAAAAGAATTAGGGCAATTGCGCCCTTACTCCCAACTATTTGATGCTTGGATAGCTTCCAAACAAACAGATTATTCGCGCCTTTTGAGGGCACAAGCCTTAAAAGATGCTCAAATCTGGATGCAGGGAAAAAGTTTTGCAGTTTGTATATAGGAGGGAATAATGATGACTAAGCTCGAATATCAAGTCGGCGGAAGTCTTGCCACAAATGCCGGAACCTATGTGAGGCGACAAGCAGATTCCCAACTATATGAAGCTTTAATAGCCGGTGAATTTTGTTACGTCCTCAACTCGCGACAAATGGGAAAATCTTCCCTCTTAGTCCGCACCCTGCACCGACTACAATCGCAAGGCTATCAATGCACTACCCTCGATTTAACCCGCACTGGTAGCGAAAATATTACCCCCTTGCAGTGGTATAAAGGAATCGCCGCCGAACTGTGGCGCAGCTTCAATCTTTTAGGGAAAATCAACTTAAAAACTTGGTGGCGAGATGAAGAAGAAGTTTCCCTGCTGCAAAGATTAAGTCATTTTATAGAAAATATCCTGCTCGTCCAATTCCCCCAAGATAAAATTTTTATATTTGTCGATGAAATAGATAGTATTTTAGGCTTAGATTTTCCCGTTGATGACTTTTTTGCCTTAATTCGATTTTGCTATAACCAACGCGCCATTAATCCAGAGTATAATCGCCTTACCTTTGCCATTTTTGGAGTCGCCACTCCTAGCGACTTAATTGCTGACAAAAATCGGACTCCATTTAATATTGGAATGGCAATTGATTTGCCAGGATTTACCTTTGAGGAAGCGCAGCCTTTACTGGCTGGATTAGAAACAAGTGTAAACAATGCAGTGCCAGTTTTAAAAGAAATCTTAAATTGGACGGGCGGGCAACCTTTTCTCACGCAAAAACTGTGTAACATAGTAGCGAATATTAGTCAAGAAAATGATAGCAAGATTTTACATATTCCCCCAGGCACGGAGGCATTTTGGGTAGAAAATTTAGTGCGATCGCGCATCATCCACCACTGGCAAGCCTGCGACGAACCAGAGCATTTAAAAACGATACGCGATCGCATCCTTCGCAACGAACAAAAGACCAGTAGACTGCTCGGAATTTACCAGCAAATCTTACAATTAGAACCCCCCCTAACCCTCCCTTATCAAGGGGGGGGACAATCCGATCCCCCCCTAACCCCCCCTTATCAAGGGGGGGGACAATCAGAACCCCCCTTATTAAGGGGGGCAGGGGGGATCTCAACCGATGACAGCCGAGAACAAATAGAACTTATCCTCTCTGGGTTGGTAGTGAAAGAGCAAAGTTTACTGAAAGTAAAAAACCGCATTTACGAACAAGTTTTTAACCTAAAATGGGTAGACAAACAATTAAAACAACTGCGGCCTTATTCTCAAACCTTTGATGCGTGGGTGACATCTAAGCAGCAAGATTTATCGCGGCTGTTGCGGGGACAAGCCTTGAAAGATGCTCAAAGTTGGGCGCAGGGAAAAAGTTTGAGCGATTTAGACTATAAATTTTTAGCTGCAAGTGAAGAAATAGATCGGCGCGAAGTCCAACAAGGATTAGAGGCAGAACGCACTAAAGAAATTGAAGCGAGGCTAACAGAAGAACACAAAAGACTAATTCAAGAAACCAAAGCAGCTAAACAACAAAGAATCTTATTGTTTGCAGTCAGTATCGCATTACTGCTGGCCAGCGGGTTGGGAATCGCAACGTTTTTTCTATATCGCAAAGCAACAGCAAGCGAACAGCAAGCGCGGGTGAGCGAAATTAAAGCGCTGGCGTCTTCTTCTGATGGATTGTTTGCTTCTAATCGCAAATTGGATGCACTGATAGAAGCGATTAAAGCCAAACGGAAATTGCAAAAACTAGGTGGGGCAGGTGTCAGTACCGCTGGTCTAGTTGACAATGTACTGAAACAAGCTGTTTACGAAGCAGATGAATTCAACCGTTTATCGGGGCATAAAGCGGCTGTTCTCGGCGTTGATATTAGTCCTGACAGTAAGTTTATTGCCTCAACAAGTGTGGATAAAACTATCAAACTGTGGCGGCGGGACGGAAGGGAAATCGCAACGCTCAAAGGTCATCAGGCGATCGTTCGATCGGTCAAATTTAGCCCGGACGGTCAGTTTATTGCTTCTGGAAGTGATGATGGGACTGTAAAACTTTGGCAGCGAAACGGCACTTTGTTGAAAACTTTTCAGGGTCATACTGCTGGTATCTGGACAGTGGTGTTTAGTCCCGACGGTAAAATTATTGCCTCTGCCAGCATGGACAAAACGGTGAAACTCTGGAACTCTGACGGCAAACTGCTAAGAACTCTCCAGGGTCATACTGCTGGGGTACCCTCAGTGGCTTTCAGTCCAGACGGTAAGACTATCGTTACGGCAAGTGGAGACAAAACGGTGAAACTCTGGAACTCTGACGGCAAACTGTTAAGAACTCTCCGGGGTCATACTTCTGTGGTATCGGCAGTGGCGTTTAGTCCTGACGGTCAGATTGTTGCTTCGGGAAGTGGAGACAAAACGGTGAAACTCTGGAACTCTGACGGTACTTTGCTGAGAACTCTTGAAGGTCATTCTGCTGTAGTATCTGAAGTTGTTTTCAGTCCTGACGGTCAGACTGTTGCTTCTGCAAGTCGGGATAAAACTGTAAAACTATGGAATATTGACGGAACAGAACTGACGACATTTAGAGGTCACAGTGCTTCGATTTGGGGGATAGCTTGGAGTCCCGACGGCAGTTTTATTGCTTCGGCGGGTGCAGAAAACACGGTGAAGCTGTGGCAAAGTCAAAACCCTTTGCGGACGGTTATTACTGCACATAAAGCTGGGATTTGGTCGATCGCACTGAGTGCGGATAGTTCTACAATCGCTACAGGCAGCGAGGACGGCACGACTAAACTTTGGAGTCGGCAAGGCAAATTGTTGAGGACTTTTACTGGAGAAAACGCTGCGATTTATGCTGTTGCTCTGAGTCGCGATGGCAAGTTAATTGCTTCTGGCAGAAACGATAATACCGTGAATATTTGGAGTCGAAACGGAAATGCGATCGCCACTTTGGTAGGTCATAACGCTACGGTTTTTGGATTGGCTTTCAGTCCTGACAGTCAAATTATTGCTTCTAGCAGTCAAGATAATACTATCAAGCTGTGGCGGCCCGATGGTACTTTATTGCATACTATGACAGGACATCATGCTCCTGTTTCGCAGGTGGTATTTAGCCCGGACGGTCAGCTAATTGCCTCGGCAGGGGGGGATGGTACTGTGAAGTTGTGGAAGCTTGATGGTACTTTGGTGAGAACTTTTCAAGGTCATACTGCTGCGGTGTGGAGGGTGGCGTTTAGCCCTGACGGTAAATTTCTGGCTTCTGGGAGTGGAGACAATACAGTTAAGATTTGGACTTTAGATGGTAAGTTATTGAGAACTTTGGAAGGTCACGCGGCGGCGGTTTGGGGGGTGGCATTTAGCCCGGATGGTAATATTATTGCTTCTGGTAGTGTAGACAATACGGTGAAGTTGTGGAAGTTTGACGGTACGGAATTAACGACGCTTAGAGGTGACTCTGCGGCGATTCGGGGGATAGTTTATAGTGGGGATGGGTCGTTTGTGGCTTCTGTGAGTGAGGATAATACGCTGATTTTGTGGAATGTGGAGCGAGTTTTGAAGGTGGATTTGTTGGGTTATGGTTGCGATCGCGCGCGCGATTATTTGCGGACGAATGCGGCTGTGGAGAATGGCGATCGCTTGTTGTGCGATTAAAAAGATCCCCGACTTCTGGGGCGAAGTCGAAGATCCCTAGTTAATCCAACGATTTTATACCATTTCCCAAAAGTTGTGCGATCGGTTTCAACCGCTCAACGATAAAGGGGATAGCCAACCCGGATTTGGTATAACTACTAACTAATGAAATCGCTAGCGGCAAGAGTACCCGCCGCTACACCGTTCAATTTTGCCAGCAATTGACCAGTGCCAGTCAAGCTAATCAAAATTTGATTGTTGCTAGAAGTAATGCTGAGTTGATTGAAACTCAAACCGGGATTCAACCCAATTAAATCCTCGCCCTTGCGGAAATCAGTAATGATGTCGCTACCCAAACTTTGATTTAGGAAAAACACATCATTTCCCGAACCGCCTGTCAAAGTATCGTCCCCAACATCGCCGGAAAGGAAATCGGAACCAGCACCGCCACTGAGGATATCATTGCCTTTGCCGCCGTAAAGCGTATCGTTACCGATGTCGCCGCAGAGAACATCGTTTTCATTGCCGCCCAACAGCAAGTCGTTGCCCTCACCGCCATCGAGACTGTCGTTGTCTTTGCCGCCGTAAAGCGTGTCATTTCCAGCTTTACCAAAAATTAGGTCTGCACCTTCATTGCCAAACACAGTATCATTGCCATTTCCAGCATTAATTGTGTCATTTCCTAAGTTGCCTAAAATGTAGTCGTCGCCATCTTCGCCGAACAAGAGATCGTCATCTTTGCCACCAAAAATGGTGTCGCTGCCAAGGCCGCCGGCAACAGTATCGCTGCCGAAATCTCCCCTCAAAAAGTCGTCGTCATCTCCGCCAACAATAGTGTCATTATCTTTGCCACCGTAGATAGTATCGTTGCCAGAGCCACCTTGAAGGAAATCGGTGCCTTCATTGCCGTAGATTAAGTCGGTATCGGCACCGCCATCAATGTTGTCACTGCCGCCCATACCGTAGAGAGTGTCATTCCGATCCAGCCCATTAATTAACTCATTTTGGCTGCACCCCATGATGAAATCAGTACCGTTACCGCCGTTGAGAGTTTGCTCTACAGAGTTGGGAGTAATGGTGGCAAAGTTGAATTCCGGAGCAGTGACTCCATCGAATAGGCAATCATCTGCGCCCGGTGTAGGAGTTGGAGTCGGCGCGGGTGTCGGAGTCGGTGCAGGTGTAGGAGTTGGAGTTGGCGTAGGCGCGGGAGTCGGTGTGGGAGTCGGTGTGGGAGTCGGTGTGGGAGTCGGTGTGGGAGTCGGTGTGGGAGTCGGTGTGGGAGTCGGTGTGGGAG